>JAUTCQ010000023.1 GCA_030673845.1 Verrucomicrobiota bacterium JB022 | reverse complement strand
GGCCGCCAGAACCGCAGTCATCCACAACCCTGTCCTGAAACCTTACTTCGAGCGCTTACGCGCTCGCGGAAAGCCTTATAAAGTCGCCCTCGTGGCCGTCATGCGAAAACTGCTTCTACACTTGCGCGCAATCCTCATCGCACAAAAACTGCAAACCTCACTTGCATAGAAACACAGTTGCTCAGCGCCTCTGCGTGAGTTCCCCTCATTCCTTCCACCAAAAAGCCCCTCCGGTGCCGGAAGGGCTTTTCGATATACAGGAACTATACTAGCAGTTATGGAACCTAAAGGCGGGCGGGCCTAGTCGAGGTCGGTCGGCTGGAGGTCGCTCCACTGGAGGGTGGAAACGCCGTCGACAAGGCTGCAGGCGTGGGTGGCGAAGCGGTGTTTCAACTCCGGACGGCTGCGCGGGTAGGCGAGCTTGACGGCCTCTTGCAGCGCGGGCACGGCATCCTTGCGGACGAGGGCGCCACTGGCCCCTTTGTCGCCGCCGCCGAGCATGCGCTCGCCGAGCACGCCGGGCACGCTGCGGGCGATGTCGCACATGGTTTCGAGTTCGGGCCCCGAAATCTGGTAATCGTCGCGCAGGGAGACGCCGTCTTTGCGGAAGATCGCTCCGACCGTCTCAATGTCGCCATCGCGCCAGGCCTGCATCATCCGCTCGAAACGCTGCTGGGCACCGAAGAGGTAGCGCAGGCGGGCGCAGAGGTGCGGGTGCGTCTGACCGAAGCGGCTGATGATGCCGTCGTAAAGCTCCTGCTCCTTCACCTCGCCGAGATTCTTGAGGCCAAATTCCGGGCGGCAGAGCTCGACCAGTTGCTCGCACTCGGTGCGGCGGATCTTGTAGGTCGATTTTTCGAGGCCGTGGCGCACGGTGCCGGTGTCGAGGCTCACGAGGCGGAAGGCGTCGGCGTCGCCCCCGAGCGGCACGTGCTGGATCGACTTGTCGGCCGGGTTGAAGCGCGTGCCCATGCCCGCCTTGGCAAAGTAGATCATCACCTGATCGAGGATGCCGCAGGGGGAGCCGATGTAGTCGTTTTCCACGCGCTGGGCCAGCTCGACCACGCGCATACCGCTCTCGAATTCAAAGCCGTTGACCTCCGCCACCGTGAGCAGGAGGTTGATCGCGAGCGAGGCCGAGCGGGACATGCCGCCGCCGGGGATGTTGCCCACCAGGGCGGCGTCGAAGCCCTGACGCACGGGGTAGCCCGCCTCTTGCAGGATCGCCAGTACGCCAGCGGGGAATCGGGCCCAGGAATCCGCCACGCTTTCGCGCTCGGGCAGCGCCAGCGGGTCGATCTCGAGCACGCCGTCGTCCGGGAAATTGGTGCTGAGCAGGCGCAGCTTGCCGGTGTGGTTTTCGGCGTAAGAACACCAGATAAAGCGGTCGGTGCCGACGCCGAACAGCTCGGTGCCGTTATAGTCGCCGTGTTCGATCCCGAGGCAGAAGCGGGAGGAAGTCCGGCGGATTTTCAGCTTTTCGGGCTGGAGCCGGAGGCGTTCAAGGGCTTGTTGGAGATCGGAGTAGCGGGAGGAGGAAGCCATGTAGCTTTAGGAACGATCATAGCCTCGCGCCGGCACGTTGAGGTGGGCGGAGACCGCGTTATCCGGCCCGAGGAGTTGGATCTGGGCCGCGCTGCCGGGCATTAGAAAGCTCATTTCCGTCGTTTTTCCAGCATAAACGGGCTGCGGTTCGCTTTCGGCCAAGACCGCCCCTTGCGCGTCGACCACCAGCAGGCGGTAAATGCCGCCGGAGGCTTCCTGCCCTGCCCGCTCGGGCACTACCTGGATTTGCAGGGTCGCTACACCGTCTTGCAGGTCGCCGCTCATCTGCACCTTGCAGGCCGACTGCTCGGTTACGGCAGGGGCAGCGCTCTCGGCATGCAGGCTGGAGGCCAGAAAAGCGGGGGCGACAACGGACCAGATGGTTAGGGTCGCCCAAGGAAGGCGCCCACCAAAGGAGGGGAAAGAAAAGGTCATGGAGTAGCGGGGGGGGGTAGAGTGAATCGGGACGTGTCCCGTGGGTATATGCAGTTTACTCCTCTTCCCGCTTCAAGCCAGCCTTTTTGTATGAAATCTGCAAAAAAGTAGTGACGCTTGGGCTACGCGATTACCACGCTGCTGCCTTGGCCGACTCCAGCCGGTTCTCGAGGTCGTCCGGCAGCTTGCTCATAAAGTCGTAACCGGTCATGGCTTCGATCTCGTCAATCGAACGCACGTAGTCGCGCCAGTCATCGCGGCGGCCAGCCTCTTGCGGCATGAGGATGCCCATGGCCTGCACGGTATCGGCTTTTTGCCCCACGATGACCTGAAAGAAGGCGTCGGGGATCTCCACGTTGTTCGGGTCTTTGGGGTCGCGCTTGGGTAACATCTCGCGCTCGTGATCGTAAACGGGGCCGGTGATCACATAGACGGCGTCGAAGCGCTCGGTAAAGGTGGTGGCGATCTGCTCCTCCAGCTCGCGCCACGGCCCTTGGTTGAGGTCGGGGTCTTGCGGCACGATGTTGCTCATGAGGAAGGTCTGCTCCTGGGCCTCCGGACCGTAGTAGGTGCAGATGGCAAAATTTGGGGCCATGTGGCCACGGTCGTAGCCGGTGCCGGTGTAGTCGTCGTGGCTCACGCGGACGCGCGTCTCGTCGTCGGTCGAAAAACGGCTGGGACGCTTGGTCGAGGGGAAACGCGGCGGGCCGGCGAGCTTGTAGGCCACCCACGCGGGGTTCTCGCGCCCTTCGTCGTAGGCGACCATGAAGCCTTCGCGCTGGAGGAGCGAGAGGCCGCCGGTGGGCTCCGGGAAGCCGCCGTAGATCAGGCTCGTCTCGTCCGGGACGTAAGTGACCGTGGTGGGGCGGGTCGGTTCGTAGAGGCCGTCGCCGCCCATACCGTCCACGCGCTGCTTGGCTTCGTCGGCGAGCGATTGCAGGCGGTCTTGCATGCCCTCGCGGCTAAAGTCGCGCCCGGCATTCGTCAGGTAGACCCCGAGCCCGACCAGCAACACGATGCAGGCGAAAATCAGCTTGTTGGGCAGCGAAAAGCCTTTGCTGCGCGATCCGGCGGCCTTCTTGGCCCCACCCTTTTTCTTTGCCATAGCTGCTGAAGCTAGGCGGGAACTCGCAGCCCGAAAAGGCGAAAATGCCTCGCTACCAGCGTACATGCAAACGACCGGGCTCTGTAGCCCGGCCGTTTATGAGTTCGCTATCCTGACTGATGATGAATCTAACTGACTGCTTCGTTATATTTTACTCACGTCTCCGGAGTGGTCTAGGCCCCGAAGATCTGATTTGAATATGATACCCATTCTCACTTTGACGCAAGCACTTTTTGAGATTTAGTTTCAAAAAGTTGCACAAGCCGCTGAGCAAGCGGCTCGGGCGGCAGTCGAGCTCCAAGAAAAAGCCTTGTAACAGCCTGAGACGTTATGGAGTGCGGCGCTTGGCGCCGATCTGATTTCGCCAACAGGACCCGGCAGGCATGAAGGCTCCTGATTGTCGCAAGGTCTAGGTGTCCTATTGAGTGGCCCTTTCAGCAGTGGCACCCCGCCAGGGTGCAATCCAGTACGGATACCATCCGGTGGTGTCGGACGCGGAGCGTCCTCAACCACCGGCTATCTAGCTGGCATCCCTCCGGGATGCTGCATCATCAAGCAAGCCAGCGGCTTGCCAGCTCTTAGCGCGGGGTTGAGGTCCGCAATTGTGGACCTCAACCCCGGGTAATATCGGCCACGCAAATGCACTCTGAAAGGGTGCCACCATAGAGATTGACAACGTCCACATGAATAAGCCATGGATCCGTCTTTGTTCGCGCAGCTCCTCGGTTAAAAAACCAAATCTGCGCAGAGCGCAGCACTCAACATTGCATTTGGTTTGGCGGAGGGATTGTCTCCCCTACCCTACTGCGCGGGTTGCCAGCGGCAGAAGAGGGAGAGCGGGAGGCGGCTTTGGCCGTATTTGGGCGTCAGCGCGAGTTCACCGCTGGAGACCTCGCCCGGCGGCAGCATGTCTTGCACGAGGTTGTGCAGCATGATGGACGAGGCTTCGAGGTTGTACATGGTCAGGATGAGGCAGGCAGCCTGATCGCTGAGCAGCTTGCGCAGGTGGTCGAGGAAATCGACGATCTGCTCCTCCACTTTCCAGACTTCGCCCTTGGGGCCACGCCCGAAGCTGGGCGGATCGAGCAGGATGGCCTCATAGGTGTTACCGCGGCGGATTTCGCGCGCGATGAACTTGAAGGCATCGTCCAGCAGCCAGCGCACGGGTGCGTCTTGCAGGCCGGAGATTTCCTGGTTGCGCTTCCCCCACGCGATGGCGGGCTTGGAAGCGTCGACGTGCGTCACGTGCGCCCCGGCCTTGGCGGCGGCGAGCGAGGCCGCGCCGGTGTAGCCGAAGAGGTTGAGCACGCGGGGCTGCGAACGGCCTTTGATCCGCTCCTGCAGCCAGCTCCAGTGCGGCTCCTGCTCGGGGAAGACGCCGACGTGCTTGGACATGTCGGTCAGCTTCACCTCCAGCGTGGTGCCGCAGACGGAGAGGTTCCAACTCGGGTCCAGGTTGCGGCGCAGGAATTTCCATTTGCCGCTGTCCTGGAAAACGGCCTGAGCCCGGCCCCATTGCTCTTCGCCGGTGGCAGTGCGCCACCAGGCCTTGGGCTCGGGCCGGATCAGGATGACATCGCCGAAGCGCTCGAGCTTGCGCCCGCGCCCGCTGTCCAGGAGTTGGTAATCGGGGAAGTCCGCACTAAGGACAAGCGGGCCCATGCTCGGCCTACTGTTCGACGCGGGAGGCGTCTTCGATCACGACAGGCTGGGCGGGCACGTCGTCGTGATAGCCCTTGCTGGTGGTCTGGACCTTGGCGATCGCGTCGACCACTTCCATGCCTTCGACGACCTGGCCGAACACGGCGTAGCCGCCGGTGATGCCGTTGCCGTTGAGGAAGCTGTTGTCCACCAGATTGATGAAGAACTGCGACGTGGCGCTGTCGATGGCGTTGGTGCGGGCCATGGCCAGCGTGCCGCGGTTGTTGGGCACGGAGTTCTTGGCTTCGTTCTTGATCGGAGCGTTGGTGGGCTTCTCGATCATGTTGGCGTCCATACCGCCGCCCTGGATCATGAAGCCCGGGATGACGCGGTGGAAGATGGTGCCGTCGTAGTGGTCGCTGGAGACGTATTCGAGGAAGTTGGCCACCGTGATGGGGGCCTTGTCTTCGAAGAGCGCGATCGTGATGTCGCCTTTGGAGGTCTTGAGCGTGACGCGGGGATATTCAGCCATTGTTTCTGGGTCTATCGATGAGGTGGTTGAAGGGATGGCGGTGGGCGGAGTGTATTGGTCGGCGGTGCGCCAGACCGGCACTTGCCCGGGGCGGTAGAGTTCGAGTTCACGGTCGCTGCCGCAACCGGCCAGCAGGGTTAAGCCCGCGAGGGCGAGGCTGGCCTGGATCCATCGAAATGTCATAAGGGGGTTGAGTAGGGAAAGACGACGCGCGTTTCAAGCCACGAGCGCAACTTTCTTTTCATAAGTCACGCATGTGGGCCCGTTTTGCCAACGAAAAAACTCCCCCTCGTGCAAGGGGGAGCAACCATTGGCATCTAACAGAACAGACAGGATGCTGCTCTTTTGGTTCAAAAGGCGGCTAAAGCAGCGGCGATTATTATTTCAGGCTGTCGCCGATGTTCATGAGGGGCAGCGGCTGAGGACTGTCGCCGTCGAGGAAGTAGATCTTGGTGCTCGGGTCCTTGGCCATCTCCTTGAGGGCTTCCAGCGCCTGGAGCTGCAGGTAGGCCTCGTTGGCGGCCACGGCCTTGTTGATCACCTCGATTTCGTAGGCGCGGGCGTCGGCCAGCACGCGTTGCTGGGCGGCGCGCTCTTCGGCGGCGGCGCGCTGGGCCTGCGCCTGCACCAGCTGTTGCTGCTGCTCGGTACGGAAGCGCTCCAGCTCGGCCTTCTGCTTCTCCACCGCCTGCTCGCGCTCCTTCTTGGACTCGATGGCCTTGGTGATGAAGGGCGGCAGGTCGATGCGGCGGATGAACACCTTGTCGATCAGCAGGCCCTTGGGCTCGAGGTCTTCGCGTAGCGTGAGGAGGATGTAGTCCTGCAGCTGGTCTTGCGTTTCTTCGCGGAAGAAGTCTTCGGCGCGCTCGATCGACTTGCCGGCCTCGCGCAAGGTCGAGCGCAGCGATGGCTTGAGGTGCACTTCCACCACCCGGTCCTTCAGGCCGGTCTCCTTGAGGATCTGGGCGGCAAGCTGGGCGTTGATGCGGTAGCGCACCGTCACGTCGATCTCGGTCTGCAGCTGGTCCTGCGAGGGCACGCGGGCCGACTCGGTCAACTGGTCTTCGCGGGCATCGTAGTCATACCACACGAGCAGGGGGTTGACGGGGAAGTGCAGGCCTTCACCGTAAGGCTCTGCCTGGACTTTGCCGAAGAGCGTGGCCACCGCCACATGGCCGGGCGCAACCGTCTTGACGAAGCGGGCACCAAAGGCGGCGACGATCACGACGATGGCACCGAGCAGAATGAGAAGGACGTGTTGTTTTTTCATGGGAAGCAGCAGGGATGGCAGCGGTGAGCGGATGCCCGTGAGATTATCAAAACACAGAACAGCCGCCAATTAGAATACAGGCCGGCTTTTGGAATCAGCCGGCGTTAATAGCGAAAGGCACCGCGCCCTAATGGTCAAGGCAGGTCGAAGCGCCACCGGTCGGCGCAGGGCGCGATGGCTGGCGGGCACCCCCACCCGCCCGCGCGGAGCCCGCGCCAAGGGCAAGCGCGGCGAACACGATTACCGCCGCATCGGCCGGCAGCCAGCCCATCAGAAGGCCAAAGATCGGAGCACCCACCGTCTGCCCGATGGCCAGCGTCAGAAATCCGATCATCAACCCAGTGGCGGGGCGCGCGGGCAGCGCGACAACCCCCCAAACCAGGTATACGCCGCTGAGCATGATGTAGGCAGCCCCGAAGAGCGCACCACCCACGAAGGTCGCCACAGGCGTCGTGATGCTCGTGCCCACGGCGAGGATCCCCATTGCCATAGCCCCCAGCGAGGCCCAGTGCACCTTGTCGATACCGAAACGTGCCACCAATGCCCCTGCCGCCGCGCCCGCAATCCCCGCCGCGCCGATCACCGTCCAAAGCAGCCCTCCGCCCACGTGGTCCCAATCCAGCCGGAGCGTGACGAGTTGGCTCCCGAACGACCAGATGGCCGTGCTGGACATACCAAGCAGGAAGCTGGCTACGATCAGGCGCTGGATCGCAGGGGTGAAAAGGCTGGCGCTATCTGCGGTCTTTGTGCCCTTGCGAGTGGCACCGGGCACGCTGCGCGCGACGGCAAGCCCCACCACCAGGGCAGCGCCTGCAAACGCGGCGAACGCAAGGCGCCACTGCCCGGCCACCAACAGGGCCGCCGGCCCCGAAAGCACCACGCCCGCACTTGTGCCGGAGTTGATCACAGTATTGATCGCAGCTTGACGGGCAGGCTGAATGACCTCGGCCACAGCCGCCGCCATGGGCGGGGAAGCCAGCCCCGTGCTTGAACCGGCAAACATTACGGCAGCCGCGAGCCACCACGGCGATTCTGCAGTCGCGATGCCCACCATTCCGACTGCGGCGACCAGTGCTGCGCCGATCGCCACCGCCCTCGCGCCCATCCGCTCCGTCAACTGAGCAGAGAGGACAATCGCGATGCAGTAGCCGAAGAACGACCCGCCGGAAATCAGCCCGCTCTGAGTGGGCGAAAGCGACAGCTCGGCGTCGATCTGGGGCAGAAACAGGCCGAAGGCAAAACGGGCAAACCCGTAGCAGACGGCGATCAGCCCAAAGCCTGCCACGCTCAAATAAACCCCGCGGCTCATGATCTTGCCTGCTCCACCAGGGCTTCTGCCATGCGGCAGCCTGTTTTTACCGCAGCTACGCCTCGGTAGACGGCAGCCGCCGTTGCGCCCTCGAAAAGGATGAGGATCTGGTCCGCCAGCTCCGAATTGTCAGCACCGCCAAGCTCCACCGCCAGAATCTCCTGAATCTTCTCGTGGAGGTGCGCCTTGTGGGCGGTGACGGCTGCTGCGATTTCCGGAATATCGCCGCCCGTTTCGCCGTAGGCCCGCAGGAACAGGCAACCGCGACTGCCCTCGACGCGCACCCAATCTTCCAGCGCCTGAAAAAGAGCGCTCACGCTGTTTATTTTAACGGCACTCAGGAACCGGCGATCCCTCTCGGCCAAAACTGCCGTGATGAGGGCGGTCTTGCTGCCCGCGTGTTTGTAGAGCGTGCGGCTCGACATGCCAGCTGCCTGCGTCAGGCGGTCGACCCCGGTGGCAACGAAACCGTGCCGGTAGAACAGTTGCTCGGCCGCAGAGACGATTTTGTCGTGCGTGTCCATCTGCTCAAGGTAAAACGATCACTTTACCCTGTCAAACGGATGCCCGGAAGGGCCCTCGTGAGGCGACAGATACGAAAAAACCGAGGAAGCCCTTGGCGTCCTCGGCTCGATCAAAACCTGGGTGTCTGCGGTTCTGCCTTACTCGCCTGGCGTCTCCGCCAGGGCCAGCACCTCGTCGGCTCGCACGACGACGCGATGGCGACCGCTACGGCTGCCGCCCGTGCCCAGCGTCACCACGAGCAGGTGCTCGACGGGCTCCAGCTTGATCACCGACATGTAGTGCAGTTGCGTGTCGCCACGCACCACCGTGAGACGCACGTTGTTGCGCAGGTCGAGCGAGTCCAGCACCTGGGTCCACGACTTGGCCAGTTCGCGCGCATCGGGGTTGGGCCCGACGTTGATGTCCAGTTTGGACGACGCGGCGGGGTCGATCACGACCCGATTGCTGGCCTGCCCATGGAGAGCAGGCGGCAGCAGGGCGAGGAGCCCGAGGGCGAACAGGCGAAGGGGCATAGGCTAGGCTTCGGGAGTGGGTTGCGGGCGGGGGAAAAGGATCGTCTTTTCGCCCAGCACGCAGCCATCGAGGCGGTTGCCCCACTCCAGGCGGTCGTCCCAGCGATCGACCGACGGCTGGGCCAGCAGCTGCTGAATGCGGTCCGCAATCGTGGGCATGACGGGCTTGAGGAAGACCGTCGACAGGCGCAGGCCTTCGCCCACCACCGCGAGCGAGGTCTTGAACAGCTCCTGATCGGCCGCCTCTTTACTCTTGGCGAGCTTCCACGGCTGGCGCAGCTCCAGGTAGTTGTTCAGCTTGGAGCAGAAGGCCATCACGCGCTCCATCGCGAGGTGGAACTGGAAGTCTTCAAACAGGCGCAGCACTTCCTCACGGGTCGTTTCCCACGCGGCCTTCACGTCTTGCTCGGGCTGCTCGTCGACGGTCGCCGAGGGCAGGCCGTCGGGGCAGCTCTTGCCGGCCATGTTGAGCAGGCGGCTCACGAGGTTGCCGAGGTTGTTGCCGAGGTCGCCATTATAGCGGGCCAGGAACAGCTCGCGGCTGTACTCGCTGTCTTGCGCCACGTTCATCTCGCGCGTGAGGAAGTAGCGGAAAGAGTCGGCACCAAACTCGTCGATGAAGTCGAGCGGGTCGACCGCGTTGCCGGTGCTCTTGCTGATCTTCGAGCCGCCCTTCGCCAGCCACCAGCCGTGCACGAGCAGGTGCTTGGGCAGCGGCACGTTGATCGCCTTGAGCATAATCGGCCAGTAAACGCTGTGGGCGGGCACGAGGATGTCCTTGCCGATCACATGGTAATCGGCAGGCCAATACTTGTCCCAGCCCTCGTTGGGCCAACCGGTGGCGGAAAGGTAGTTGATCAGGGCATCGAACCAGACGTAGGTGACGTAGTTGTCGTCGAAGGGCATGGGGATGCCCCACGCCAAGCGCTCTTTCGGGCGCGTGATACAGAGGTCGTTGATCGGCTCCTTAAGGAACTCCAGCACCTGCTTCTGGCGGAAGCTGGGCAGGATGAAGTCCGGGTTTTGCTGCAGAAAGTCGATCAGCCAGTCCTGATACTTGCTGAGGCGGAAGTAGTAATTCTGCTCCACCAGCTCGACCACTTCGCCGTACAGCTCCGGCCACGAACCGTCTTCATTACGCTCCTTCTCGGCCACAAACTGCTCCTGGCGCACCGAATAGTAGCCCTTGTAGTCGCCGAGGTAGATTTCTCCACGGTCGTAGAGGTCTTGCAGGATGTCCTGCACGACTTGCTTGTGGCGGGGCTGCGTGGTGCGGATAAAGTCGTCGTTGGTGATGTCGAGCTTCTGGATCAGCTCGCCAAACATCACTGCCACCTGATCGACAAAGGCCTGGGGCTCGACGCCCTCACTGGCTGCCTTCTGCTGCACCTTTTGCCCGTGCTCGTCGAGACCGGTCAGGTAGTGGACCGGTTCGCCCATCAGGCGGTGGTAGCGTGCGATGACATCGGTCAGCACCTTTTCGTAGGCGTGGCCGATGTGCAGGCTCCCATTCGCATAGTCGATGGCGGTGGTGATGTAGAAATGTTTCATGGACGCACACAGGTTGGCGACAGGCCGAACCTTTTTCAACCGCGCAATTCAAACAGCAAACACTGGGCTGCCGACTTTACCGGCTGCGACGGGCGCTACTGTCGCCGCCCGTGCCCGATGAGTCCGCCCGGTCGACCTCAAAGCCCTGCACAAACCCATTTTCGTGGTAGACGTAAACGTGGTAGGTCACGGAGCCGTCGATGTAAGGACGATCGACGCGCTTGTAGGTCACAATCTGGTCCGTCCAGCTCTCCAGCTCGAAGGCTTCGCGGAACATCCATTTGGTGACGTTGGCCATTGCCGTGCCGGGTGGAAACTTGCGCTCCAGCTTGCGGGCGAGATCGGCCGGGTATTGGAGCGTGGGCGTCTCCAGCGGCTCCTGCCTGCACCCGGTCATAGCCAAGCCAGCCATGCCCATCCAGCCCAGCCCCACCAACGCCATGATCCACCGTGTGCGCATATCTACAACCTATGAACCGGCGCAAGATTCGCAAGTTGCGCCTTCTCGATGGGGCTTGAGAATCCAGCGTCTTTGGACATCTAATAACCTATGCCACATACGATCGTCCTTCATTTACATGTTGAAGAAGCACGGTATCGCGAGGCTGAAGAGGTCCTCAGTCGCCTCGGCTTGGGGCTGAGCGACGCCATTGACCTTTTCTTCGTGGAAGTGGCCTCGCGGGGAGATTTGCCATTTACCGCTACTTTTCCCAGCGAACGTCTACAGACAGACGAGCAGCTCGGCCATACCTGGAACCACTCTTTAGGTGAATATTGAATCAGATAAAGCCGTAATGGTTTTAGCCGCGGATGAAACGCGGATTGTCGCGGATGGAGACTAGTGCCGTGGCACGAGATTCTGTTCTGCGTTGATCTGCGTAAATCTGCGGCTTGAAAACACGCATCCCCCACCCGTTCGCCAGCGTTGACGCCGGGGGCGGGTTGGCCCATATTAGCAGGCATCATGAAAGTTATTCGGGCCAAGAGCGCTGGTTTTTGCTGGGGCGTCGAGCGGGCGATCAACATTGCACGCGATTTTGCCTCCAAGGGCCGCCACCCCGTCTACACCGACGGGCCGCTGATCCACAACAGCCAGATGATGGAAAAGCTGCAGGCCGAAGGTGTGCGCGAAGTGGGTGACTACCAGAGCCGTTCCGACCTCACGATCGATGCGGAGCAGGACAAGAACGCTGTACTCGTGGTGCGCGCGCACGGCATCTCCCCCGAGCGTCGCTCCTATCTCAAGTCCATCGGGATTGATTTCAAGGACGCCACCTGCCCGGATGTGGGCATCGTAGCGGGCAAGATCAAGCTGCACTCGCGCAAGGGCTTCCACACCGTAATTTTCGGCGACGAGCGCCACCCGGAGGTCATCGGCCTGCTTGGCTACACCGAGGGCCGCGGCCACGTGATCAAGAATACCGACGAGATCGACGCCCTGCCCGAGCTGGGCGACCAGGTGCTGATGGTGTCGCAAACTACCATGTTTACGGACGAGTTTCACCGTCTCGGCGATCACCTGATCTCCCGCTTCCCCAAGGCCGTGATCGTCGACACCATTTGCGGCGCGACGAAGGACCGCCAAGGCGATATCGCGGTGTTGATGGACCAGGGCGTCGAAGCCTTTGTCGTGATCGGCGGCCATCACTCGGCCAACACTCGCAAGCTGGCCCTGCTTGCCCAACGCACCGGCAAGCCGACCTACCACATCGAGACTGCCAAGGAGATCGACGCGGAAGAGATGGCGCAATTCCGCATCGTCGGCGTCACCGCCGGTGCCTCGACCCCAGAATTCCTGATCAGCCGCGTCTGCGAGCAACTCGCCGCCATTGATACGGTGGGCGAAGCGGCTGGCGTGTAGGAGCGATGGCCGTTCGGCAGCTCGAACTGAAGCTTGGGGCGGCACCTGCCACCCCGGCTTTGCTGTTGCGTTGCTTGCGCAGTCACGAGCCAGCCTTGCAAGATTTCCTGCTGGAAGACATGACGCACCTCCACCCTAGCGCGAAGTGCGACGTGTTTGGCTTGCAAGAGGTGGTGGCGGAAAACGACGACGCCTATCACCTCAGCTACCGCTTTGCGTGGTCGGCCACCTACGGCTGCGCCGACCGCGAAGTTTCCGAGACAGAAGTGCAGATGGTGCAGTTTCGCTACGCCAACGGGATGGCGCGTTTTGAACTGCCCATTTTTCCGACTTCAAGTACGGCGGACGAGCTTTGATTCTCAAGCGAACCTCACGCCAAGCCGCAGAGACGCGAAGGAGGGGAGTAGATCGGGATTTTTCTTGGCGTCTTTGCGCCTTGGCGTGAGGCCCAATACCCCGCCCTACTCCACAACCAACGGCAGCAGATAGAAGTGCGCGAGGCCGAGGCAGACGGCGGCGGCAAGGCCGGCCACCAGATCGTCGACCAGCACACCCATGCCGCCGGGGAAGTTCTGCAGGCGTTTGATCCCGAGGGGCTTCAGGATGTCGAAAAAGCGGAAGAGCGCGAACCCGGCAAGGAAGTAGGCCCACGGGTAGTTACTGGCGTGGATGATACTACCGAGGCCGAAAAACGCCAGTTGTTGCCCGGCGACTTCGTCGAGGATCAGCTCGCTCGGGTCTTTGTGACCGAGACGTCGCTCGCCTTCTTCGCACCATAGCAGGCAGAAGATCAGAAACGGTGCCAGCAGGAGGATCTGCAGCGGGAACGGCAGCGGGTAAAAGAGGACGGTGTAAACCAGCACCCCCACTGCGCTGCCCCAGGTGCCCGGCCCCGGTCGCAAGTGGCCGAGCTTGCCCAGCGTCACGACCGGCACCACGGCTGCATCGGGCAGTTGACGCAAGAGCAACTGCACCGCGAGCGGCAACTGCATCTCGCGCCTCACGCCGCACCCCCGTTTTTCAGGAGCGGGCCGTATTTCTTGAGGTAGATCAGGCCGGATTTGATCGTGAGGTAGGCCGAGACGTAAAAGAGGATCCAGCCCACGTAGAGCAACGCCGTCCGCGCTTCCAGCGGCAGGGCAGGCACGGCGAAGATCACGAGCAGGCTGGCCATCTGGGCGGCGGTCTTGATCTTGCCCGTCTTCTCCGCCGCCAGCACGAGGCCCTTTTTGGCGGCCACGAGGCGCATCCAGGTGATGCCAAATTCGCGCACCGCCATCAGCAGCACGACGACGGTCACAAACCACCACGGCACGAGCAGGCCCACGATAATGAGCAGCGCGAAGCCGCCCAGCACCAGCACCTTGTCGATCATGGCGTCGAGCAGCTTACCGAGGTTGGAGGTCCAGTTGAAGCGACGCGCGAGGTAACCGTCGAGGAAGTCCGACGCGACTGCCCAGAGCAGCATCCACCACGCCCAGGCGGCATGATCGTCGCCCGGGACGAGCGTCCAGTAGGCCACGAAAGCCAGCGCGGGGATGCGCGAAAAAGTGATGATGTTGGGGATGTGTCTAAGCACCGCTGCAGAAGGGGTTTGCCATCGTTCCCTACATGGTCCATTCCCAAAGCGGGTTGGTCAAACTCCAACGCAAAGTCTTCGCCATGAAACTCGCCCTTTACCCTGGCACCTTCGATCCCGTCACCAACGGGCACCTCGACATCCTGCACCGCGCCTGCAAGCTGTTCGACCACATTACTGTGGCCGTAGCCAACAACCAGCGCAAGGGCCCCCTCTTCTCCCTCGAAGAGCGCGTGGAGCTGATCCGCGGCAATATTCGCGGCCTCAACGCCAGCGTGGAGCCCTTCCAGGGCCTCGTGGTCGACTTCGCGAAGAAAAAGGGTGCCATCGCCCTGATTCGGGGCCTGCGTGCGGTGTCGGACTTCGAATTCGAATTCCAGATGACGCAGATGAACCGCGACCTCGACCCGGAGGTGGAGACGATCTTCCTCATGCCGGGCTCGCTCTACTACTTCACGAGTTCAACGCTGGTCAAACAGGTCTCCGCCTTCGACCCCGAGCGCGTACAAAAGTTCATCCCGCTGAATGTGGCGGCGGCGCTGAAAAAGAAATACAACCACAGTTAGGCGCCGCAGAACCCCTATTAGTTGCGGAAGACAAGAAATTAGAAATGCGCTCTAGACGCTCCGCCGGGTTCGGTCCATGATCACTTTTTTGTCATGGCAGCAACGGAGCCTTCCCCGCAGAACCAGAAACGAACCCTCGGCGTCATTTTCCTGACCGTCTTCCTCGACCTCGTCGGGTTCTCCATCATCTTCCCGCTCTTCCCCGCCATGCTCCATTACTATCTGGAGCTGGAGGGGCCGAACAGCCTGATCGGCGGCATGGTGGAGCGACTGGCCGCAGTGGTGCCCGACCCGCTCGAAGCGGAGTTCCTGACCACCGTGCTCTTTGGCGGCATCATCGGCTCGCTCTACAGCCTGCTGCAATTCTTCAGTGCGGCCTACTGGGGGCGCACCTCCGACTACAAGGGCCGGCGCCGGGTGCTGCTCCTTACGGTGACGGGCGTGGCCGTCAGCTACCTGCTCTGGTTCTTCTCCGGGCACTTTTGGGCGCTGCTCATCTCGCGCGCTCTCGGGGGTCTGATGGCGGGCAATATCGCCGTCGCCACCGCAGCCATCGCCGACGTGACGGACGAGAAGGGGCGCGGCAAGGGCATGGCGCTGATCGGTGTCGCCTTCGGCCTCGGCTTCATCCTCGGGCCGGCCATCGGCGCGGTGAGTGCCACCTATTTCAACCCCCTGCACATTTGGCCCTCGCTGGAAGGCATCGGCCTGCATCCGTTCTCCGGTGCGGCGCTGGTGGCCCTGCTGCTCTCGCTCGTCAACCTCGTGTGGGTCTGGCGCTCGTTCCCCGAGACGCTGGCGGTGAAGAAGGCCAAGCCCACACTCGAAGAGGGCCAGAAGCGCCCCAACCGCCTCGCCGAGATCTTTATCGTCAAGTCGCAGGTGGTGCAGCTCGTGATCTTCGTCTACCTGATCTTCGTGATCGCCTTTGCGGGCATGGAGTTTTCGCTGACCTTCCTGGCTCGCGAGCGTCTGCTCTACTCTCCGCTGGCGATGACGAAAATCTTCGTCTTCATCGGCCTGATGCTCCTGATCAGCCAAGGCATGGTGGTGCGCCGCCTGAGCCCCAAGATTGGGGAAATGCCGCTGATCTTCGTCGGCTTCCTCATGGTGTTTCTGGCGCTCGTCTGCCTCGGCGCGGCTCTGCAGGCGCCCCTCTTTTACACCGGGCTCGGCCTGCTGGGCTTTGGGGCCGGTCTCGTCAGCCCTTCCCTGACCGCGGCCGCCTCGCGCTTTTCCCCCGCCGATGAACAGGGCACCAACCTCGGTGCCTTCCGCTCCGCCGGTGCCTTGGCGCGCGCCATCGGCCCGCTCGCGGGTGCGCTGATCTACTACAAGTTCGGCTCCGACTTTGCCTACTATGCCGCCGCCGGCCTCGTGCTGGTCTCGCTCGCGATGAGCTTTACCCTGCCCAAGCTGCCCCCGGGCGAGAAGGTGGCAAAGCAGAAGGCTTAGGCTATCTGCCCAAGCCCTACTCTCCCATCACGGTGATGAAGATGCGGCGGCGGTGGGAAGAGCGGCGGTGCTCCCAGAGGAATACGCCTTGCCAGGTGCCGAGCTGGAGCTGGCCGTCGTGCAGCGGGAGCGTCTCACTGGTGCGGGTGAGCGCCATCTTGATGTGGCTGGGCATGTCGTCGGGCCCTTCCAGCGTGTGCTGGAAGTAGGGCACGTTTTCCGGCACGAGGCGGTTCAGCCATTCTTCCAGATCGCGGCGGGCGGTGGGGTCGGCATTCTCCATGATGACGAGACTGCAACTGGTGTGCTGGCAGAACACGTGCACGAGGCCGTTGCGCACGCCGCTCTGGCGCACCTCGCGCTCGATATCGTGCGTGAACTCGGTGGTGCCTTGCCCGCGGGCGGAAACGCTGATCGTCGCCTGATGGATCTTCATGCGCGCAAGATACGGCAGCGGCCTGGAAAGGGAAAGAGCGTTTAATCGAGGAAACGGGCGCGCTCTTCAGGAGTCGGCAACCGGCAGCTCTCCTTTTGGCCGAACCAGCGATAGCGGCGGGCGGCGACATAACGGTATAAAGCATCGAGCCAGGCCCGGGGCAAAATACGAAAGGCGCGCAGCCAGCACCACGGGGCGCGCAGGTAAGCGGCCAGTGCGAAGGCCCCGGCACTGCGCTGATACACCCTGCCCGCTTCGTACAGCACGAGGCTGTCGAGCGCCTCCGGGTCGATCCCCAGCGGGGGCAGGAGGCGGCGGGCGTGCTCCCCTTGTAGCGGGGCGAAGCGCAGCCGTGGCTCCCGCTCGTGCCGGAGGATGAAGTCGACCGTGTGGTTGCAGAGGTTGCACACCCCGTCGAAGAAGAGGATCGGCGGCTCGTCCACGAAGGCGAAGCTTGAGGCCTCAAGGGGGCGGCGGCAGCCAAAAAAGAACCGGGCGGAAGCAGGCGCTTCCGTCCGGTCGTAGAAATCACGTTAAACGCGGCAGAATGGCCCTTAGGCCTGCGGCGTCACCATCGTGCTGGGGTCGAGTGCCTCGTCGAGCTTGTCGGCTTCCATCAGGCCCATTTCGAGCACCACTTCGCGGAGGGTCTTGTTCTCGGCGAAGGCCTTCTTGGCCACCTTGGCGGCATTGTCGTAGCCGATGTAGGGGTTGAGGGCGGTGACGAGCATGAGGCTCTTCTTCACCAGCTCGTCGCAGCGGTCGCGGTTGCACTCGATGCCAGCCACGCAGCGGTCGGCGAAGGTGCGGGCGCCGTTGGCGAGCACGGTGATGGATTCGAGCAGGCTGTAGGCGATCAGCGGGATCGTCACGTTGAGCTCGAAGTGACCGTCGCGGCCGCAGATGGCCACGCTGGTGCAGAGGCCCTGCGTGTAAATGGCGGACTGGATCAGCATTTCGCTCATCACCGGGTTGACCTTGCCCGGCATGATCGAGCTGCCCGGCTGGGTGGAGGGCAGATTGATCTCGAAGATGCCGCTGCGGGGGCCGCTGCCGAGCAGGCGGATGTCGTTGGCGACCTTGGTGAGGCTGGCAGCGATGGTGCTGAGGTAGCCCGCAACTTCCACGGAGTCGTCGCGACCGCCCTGGGCTTCGAAGTGGTTGTCGGCTTCGCGGAACTTCAGGCCCGTCTTTTCGCTGAGCAGGCGGGCCACGCGGGCGCTGAACTCAGGGTGCGTGTTGATGCCGGTGCCGACTGCGGTGCCGCCGATAGCGAGTTCTTCGAGGGCTTCGATGCCCTTCTTCGCGCGCACGATCGACTTCTTGACCTGCTGGGCGTAACCGCTGAATTCCTGGCCGAGCGTGAGCGGCGTGGCGTCCATCAAGTGGGTGCGGCCGATCTTCACCACGTCGTCGAAGGACTTGGCCTTTTCGTCGAGCTTGGCGTGGAGGTGCTCCAGGGCGGGGATCAGCTTGTCCTTCAGCGCGAGGGCCACCGCGACGTGCAGGGTGGTCGGCATCGTGTCGTTGGAGGACTGACCGAGGTTGCAATCGTCGTTGGGGTGGATGGGCTTCTTGGAGCCGACGGCCTCACCGGTGGCGAGGCTGCACAGGTTGGCGATCACCTCGTTCGCATTCATGTTGCTGGAGGTGGCGCTGCCCGTCTGGAAGACGTCGACCGGGAACTGGTCGTTGTGCTTGCCGGCGTAAATCTCGAGCGAGGCCGCGCGGATCAAGTCGGCCTTGTCCTTCGAAATGCGGCTCAGCTCTTCATTGGCCGATACGCAGGCCCACTTGAGCAGGCCGAGGGCCTGGACGAAGTCGGCAGGCATCCCGCGCCCACTGATGGGGAAGTTCAGGACGGCCCGCTGGGTAGAGGCGCCGTAGAGAGCGGAATCGGGCACTTGCATTTCGCCCATCGAGTCGCGTTCAGTTCTCATGATAAAACCGTGGAAAGGGAGGATTTAGATAAGACGTGCTTATCTACCGCAGCCCTAAGGCGGTGAACTGGTTATGTCAATGCCCTTCGCCCGCCTTTTTGTGCGGCCCCGGTTTTACTGGCCTTCCGCCGGCATCATGGGGAGCGGCATTTCGGCGCTGAAGGGCAGGATCATCGAATCTTCGGGCGGCTCACTGGGGCGGCGGATGGGCGAGACTTCGCCGTCGAGCCGGGGCATGCGGGTCACGATCTCCAGCGGCTCGTTTTTGGGCCGCTTGGCCACTTGCACGGAAAATTCCTTCACGACATCGCCCCGGCGCACCTTGATGTCGGTAAACGTGCCTACGCGGGAGTAGAACATGGCGTTGCGTAGATCGTCGAGCGTATGGATCTCATAGCCGCCGATCTCGATCAGCACGTCGTCGGGCTCAAGGCCGGAGTTGGTAGCGGGCGTCTCAGGCACGAGCTTATCGATCACCAGGCGTGCGCCGCGCTCGCGGTCGCTCTCGATGCGGATCTCGAAGCCGATCCAGCCATAACCGATCTCTCCGTTGAAAAGCAGGTCGTCCCGCAGGCGCAGGGCCGCCCGGGCCGGCAGGGCATAGGTGGCGCCCATCTCAGGCAAGGAAAAGGTCTGCATGCCCACCAGGCGACCGCTGAGGTCGATATAGGCGGCACCACCCTCGCCCGGGCCGGCTGGCAGGGAGGTGCGCATAAACTTGCAGGGGAAAAAGCGTTGGGCGAACCGCGATTCGTAGCCGGTAACGAGGCCCAGGCTGGGCGACGGCCCAAACTCCAACGGCATACTGATCCGGACGAGGATGGTGCCCACCGGCGGCAGCTCCGGCGTATCGGCCAAGTGGAAGAAATTGAAGCGGGGCGGCAGGTCGCGGACCTTGAGCAGCGCCAGGTTGCTGCTTTCGTCGATGCCCACCACATCGGCGGCATAGGAGACGCCGTTTTGCTCGACCCAGGCGCGCTCGGGCTTTTGCACCACGGTGGCATTGGTCAGCACATGGCCTTCGCGGGAAATGAAGAAGCCCGTGCCGATCAGCACGCGTGGGGTGTCGTCGGGCCCGGAAGACGGATAGGCGGCCTTGACGCGGACGATGGAGTGCGAGTGCTGCTCATACAGCTCCACCATGCGGCGCTGGAGCGCCATAAAATCCTGGGCAAACAAGGGCGACCCTGAACCAACTCCCCAAAGAGCGGCTATCATCATCAAGAGCCACCGCATACGCTGCTAGAAAAGTTCCGAACTGCGGTGTGCCCTGGTGTCCACCTCGTTGGAGGTCAACGGCTCCGCCACATACTGGTAGCTGGGCCGTGGTTCGGATACCAGCGAGGTGGGGGCCATGATCTTGCGGAAGCTGCCCGTAGTGGCGTCTTCACCGGAAAGCGCATCGTTGGCAAACGACACAAAAGACGACATCAAGTCGATCCGGTTGCTGGCGCTCGGGGTAGCCAGCTCGGCGGGGCGCTCGCGCGAAGGCGTCGGCAGATCCATCGCCAGCGCAGTCACCGCCGGGCCGAAGGACGAAGCCTGCAGGGGCTGACCAGCCGGGCGGGGCGCGGAGGCCGTCGCTCCTTCATCGGTCTGCCCGGGCGTGCCGGACGGGTTGAAGGCGGTGACAGGCAACTGCAGGATGCCGAAGCCAAACAAAAAGGCGGTGGCGGCGGCGGGTGTGCCAGCCAGGAAGCTCCAGCGGATCCAGCCCCGTGCCCACCCTGCGGTGGGGTCCTCGCGATCCATCAAGAGGCGGAGGCGGCGTTCCTGGAGCTGACGATCGAAATCCTGCCAGAAAGCCTGATCAGGCTTTTCGGCTCGCTTGAGCTGGAGCAGGTCTTCGACCGCGATACGAGGTTGTGGCTTGTTTTCCGGCATGAGCATCAGAGGACGGTCAGCGGATATAGTCCTGCAGGTAGGCCTGGAGCTGTTGCTTGGCATAATGCAAGCGTGAGCGGACCGTCCCGACAGAACATCCCATGATCTCCGAAATCTCTTGGTGGCTAAGACCCTCGATTTCGAAAAGGACCACGACCGTTCTATGCTTAGGAGACAGCTTCTGAAGCGCTTCGTTCAATTTTTCCTGCAGCTCGCTGGCCAAACTGCGACGCTCCGCCTTGCCGCCCTCGGAGAGGGTTTCGACAATCTCCGAAGAAGTGGCTTCGTCGTGCAGGTTTTCCAGGCTGAAGAAGCGGCGCAAGCGGTGCTTTTTCAGCTGGCTGAGGGTGGTATTGACGGCGATGCGGTAAAGCCACGTGAAGAACGAGGACTTGCCGCGGAAGCGCTTGATGGACGAAAAGGCCTTGATAAAGGCTTCCTGCGTCAGGTCGGCAGCGTCCTCCCGGTTCGACGTCATGTTGTAGACGATCGAAAAGAGACGCTCCCGGTACTTGGTGACGAGGAAATCAAAGGCCGCCACATCGCCGGCCTGCACTCGCTCCACGTACGACCAATCCTCGTCCGCACTGGTCACAGGTGCAGATGAAGTAGTCGCCGCCTTGTCGAGTGTGCCGGTCAAAGCCATTGAGGAGCTGAAAGATGCCATAATAGGACAGCAGTTTCAACCGCAAATGCGGTAGATTTAACGGTTTTAACCCCAACTGCCCGGTAGAGTTGCACCGGGCCAGACCGCCCGGTCTTACTCCTGATAGCCGATCTGGGCGAGCAGCTTGGCGCAGGCGGCCTCCACGAAACCGAGCAGGCGGGGAAGCCTCTGGGCCGCCGGCAGCTCCTGATAGGGCTCGAGGGCCTCGGTGGCCAAGCGCAGCTCGTGGCGGAAGGCGTCGACCACCTTGGGCAGGATGCCGGCCTGCTCCCACTCCGCCCGCAGCTCCAGCACCGCATCGGGGTGGGTGTTGATACGGCGGATCCACTCCTGCTGC
The DNA here is from genome assembly GCA_030673845.1 of Verrucomicrobiota bacterium JB022. Classification (NCBI taxonomy): domain Bacteria; kingdom Pseudomonadati; phylum Verrucomicrobiota; species Verrucomicrobiota bacterium JB022. The sequence continues at coordinate 27,277 of JAUTCQ010000023.1, read as the reverse complement.
TGCGCATCGGTCAACGTGGGGAACCAGAGCAGGAACGGCAGGGTGAACTTGCCGCTCGCGAGGTCGGTCCCCAGCGTTTTGCCCGCCTTGTCTTCCGAGGAAAAGAGGTCGGCCAGGTCGTCGAAGATCTGGTAAGCGATGCCGAGGCGGCGCGCGAACTCCGCTGCCGCTTCGGGGAAGCCCGAGGCCGGGTGCGTCAAGGTAGCGCCCAACAGGGCCGACACGCGAAACAGCTCCGCCGTCTTCAAGTCGATCATCCGGTAGTAGGCCGGCAGAGAGAGGTCGGCGCGCCCACGGGCAAAGGTCTGCGCGATCTCGCCTGAGCAGACTTGCCGGGTGGCCTGCGCCACTTCGCGGCAGACGAAGGTGGTCGGGAAGTCCGCCGCCAGCTTCAGCGCGTGGGCAAACACAGCATCGCCCAACAGCACCGCCGCATGGGCCCCGTAGCGGTGGGCCACCGTGGGGGTGCGGTGCCGCAGGTCGGCATTGTCCAGGATATCGTCGTGCACCAGCGTGGCGAGGTGGACGAGCTCCACGATGGCGGCGGCGCGGATGAGATCGGTCGGCGGCTCCTCGCCCTCGCCTGTCCAGCCGCTGTAAAATACGAGGATGGGCCGGATCTTCTTGCCACTGTGCTGGAAGGTGTAGCGCACCAGCTCCTGCACCTCCGGCTCAAAGGAAGACACCTCGTCCAGCAAGTACCGCTCAAGCGCCTGCAGGTGCGCTTCGATCGGGGCGGTGATGCTGCCGATGCCCTCGGGCCGGGGCGTGCTGGGACCACTGGATGCTACCATTTGGGGGACCTTAGGCAGTGAGGGTTGCAAAATCAAGCGGGTTCACTTGGCTGGCAAAAACCAAAACTGATCGCTGCAATGAACGAATCTCCTCTCATCATGTTACTGGTGGCTGCCGGGGCCGCCTATCTGGGCAAGCTTTGGTGGGCCGACTTGCAGGCCCACCGCCGGGGGGAGCCCAACCCCAAAGCCTTCCCTGGCGCCGTGCCCTCCCCTCTCCTGCCCATCTGGATCGCCATCGGCGGCGCGCTCGCGCTCGTCGCGCTGGAGACCGGCGGCGAATACGCGCTCGGCGTAAGTGCCGACCAGAGCGACATCTCGTGGCTCTACCTGCTGCCCATGCTCGCAGCCGGTTTTGGCGAAGAGCTGATCTTCCGCGGCTATCTCGTAGTCACGAAAAAAGGCAAGGCGGTCCTCTGGGCCAGCATCGTCGGGTTTTCGCTGCTCTTTGCCCTCGCCCACTACCAGTATTATACCGAGCAGGCCGAAGGCGCCGCCTGGTATCAGTTTAGCTGGGCGCTGGACAAGCAGGCTGCCTGGGCCCTGCTGCTGCTTTTCCTCAACTCGCTCTGGTTTTACACCGTGCGCTTCTGGAGCCTCAACCCCGACCGCTCCCTGCTGCCCTGCATCGCGGCCCACATGTCGAGCAACCTGGCCGTCTTCCTCGTCAAGCTCGCCCAAGGCCACGTGACCTCCCTCGCCTGATCGGGCAGACAAAAAGAGGCCCGACCGGCTTTTGACACCGATCGGGCCTTGGACAAGACAGGTTGAGAGAAAAGTCCCCCGCCTATTCGCTGGCGCCCTCGTTGAAGGGCGTCTTGTCAGCGAACTCCGAGTCCGGGATGTAATAGGCCATCACCTTGATAAAGCGCGCCTGAGTCAGGTTGCCGCTGGCGTCCTTGCCAAGAGCCTCCACATCGCGCACCGTAATCCGGTAGCTGTAGCCGTTGTGGATGACGGCCTGGACGGCAGGGCGCAAGGTGCGCAGATGCTCCGCATTATCAGCGTTTCCACCGGCCCGCGGGTCGTAATGCAGCAAACGGACCGTATTGGTAGCAGCATCCTCCTCGAAGCCATTGAAGCGAGCGGAGTCCGAAGCCCAAACTTCGTAGATAAAGCTGGAATTGGAATAATCCGACAGGGCATTGAACGTGACCTGGAGGTATTCTGCGGAAGTCCCGTTTTGGTCTTCCACCACCAGATCGGTCGCCACCAGAGCTCCCGGCAGATCGGCTTTCAACGGATTGGCCACGAAGGCCCACTCAGCCGCATTCGTATAGCCGTCTCCATCGGGATCCAGAGCAAGGATTTCTGCAATGCTCGAAGCGCCTTGGCCCACATAGTCGAGGCCGATACCCGAGCTGAGAGGCACCGTAAAGTTGTCGAGCAAGCCCAACCCTTCATCATTGTTGGCAAATGCGGCAGATTCCTGACGAAGGAAGTCGGGCATCTCCCGCTGGATATTCCAGAAAGTCTGCCATTGACGCAGGGTCTGCCTTGGGGGCGTCACATCAACGAAGATGCCGGCCGTAAACGTCAACTGAAGTTCATCGACTGCCAGCGGCACATTGGCGGTAATCGTGAAGCGGGGCGCAAACGCGGCCGGCTCTCGCGTAAAGAACAGCGAATAAGGGCTGCCTCCGACCAATGCGTTAGACGGGAAGAAGAACATTGGCCAACGAAGTACGTTCGGATCGACGAAGTTCTGATTGCCGTCCAATCGCCAAGGAGCCTGATCCCCGGGGATCGTATCGGTAATTCCAATGGTTGACAGCGGCAGGTAGCTAATCGGCTCTCCTTCTTCTTCCGGGCGGCTGACGGAGAAGGCTGGGAAAACGGGAGGAATGTAGGTTTCGTCCGGGTTCGGTTCGATGCCGGCATAAGACGAAACGGCAGCCTCATTGTATTTGGGGATGCGCAGGCTGCTGCGGAAGGGCGCGGAGGTGCCTCGCGGCAGGCCTCGAACATCCCGTACCGTCGCAACGACGCGGTCCAAACTCCCGTTCCCTGTAAATGTGGTTGCCGGAATGGTAGAACTGCCTTCGACCGATTCTCGAGCAGTGTCATAGCCAGCCAGAGAGATTTCCAGAGTGGCCTCCGAGCCCGGCAGGAAGTCTTTACAACCTGAGTTCTCGAGGTTGAAGGTAAAGGCCCACTCGCTCTCGCGGTAGTAAATACCGGGTCGGTAAACAAGGTCATTTACTTCGAGATACGGGCGCCCTTCGATCACGATGTCGGGCTCGTCGGAAAACCAGATGTTGTTGTTCGTCTCCGGAGCGTAGCGAAGTCGCACACCATTGATCGAGCTCGCCAATGTGCCCGTATAGCGGTTCGCGATCTGCACAAAGGTGTTGCCGTCGAAGGGATTGACGATGCCCCAAGCCCCGTTGCGCTGTTCCGTATTCAGGTTGGTAATCTGACCTGTCTCCTCATCGGTATAGGCATACAAAGGCCACCCGGCGGTATTACGCAGGATTTCATCTGCCGTCTCGTCGTTGATTTCGCGATAGCGACGGGTGCTATCCACGTAGACAGCGAGGTAATATTCGCCGTCGGGCATACAGAAGTTCATGTCGAAGTCCTGCCCGTATATAAAGCGCCCGTTACCGTCGAGATCCTGCAACTCTTCAAGCACGCCGAGAATGACGTCGTCGGAGTTGCCCCACACTTTGTCTCGCGAAAGGCGAACCTCCGTATCGAAGAAGTGGGAACCTCCAGCGGGTTCCATCGCTGCCCCGGCATTGATGCCGTTGATGACGACATCAAGGTATTGATGGCTCTTCAGGATGAACAGCTCGATGTTCTGCGAGTTGTACTCGACCGATTCGACCGTCAAGTCGGGGCGGAGCTCTTCGCGCACGACGATGCGGTCAACAAAGGCGTAGGCTGCCGGGCTGCCGGTGCCGCGAGTGTAAGTCCAGCGCAGCTTGCGCGGGGTCGCGCCTTTTTCAACCAGCTGGCGGTAAGCGGTCCACCCTTGATTGCCTGAAATTACCGCCTGATCTTCAAAGCCGAAGGGGGCAGCGCCGTCGATCGTGAAGGTGATCGAATCGTTGAAATTGTCGATCCCTGCTTCGGTGGCAGCCAGGCCCCAGACGAACTCCACGACAAAGGGCCCGGTGACTTCGATTTCGAAGGAGGCACTCTGACCTGCGACCAACCCGGGCTGAGGAATCAGCGCGTTATCACCTTCGGGCGTGTAAGGCTGCACCTCATTGTTGGGCTCGTTCTGGATCGCGTCGAGAGCAGTGGTGTTCTGCCACTGAGCCCCCGCCGCCGGGTTGAACCGGATGGTATTGGGGTTCAGGTAACGCAACTGCCCGTCCTCACTCGTCGGTGCCGGCTGGACCGTAAAATCGGCCCCTTCCTTCAAGTTATTGCTCCCATCGTTCGACAGCAGGACTTGCACGTAGCGGCCCGGGCGGTTGTCCGTCGACTCGTTGTTGACCTCGCTGATCTCCTCGACCTGGTTCGCCGGATCGACGAAGATGCCAAAGCGGTAGTTGCCCGCGCTGATGCTGGGCAGGACCAAGTTGAGCGTCCCCGTCGTCGAGCTATTGGGCAAGATGGGCCCTTCCACCGCTTGGATTGGCCCCACCGCTACCTTGTCAGCCGTGGTGGAAGTGCCGGTCGCCGTGCCGAGATACTGGTAGAAAGCCTGCAGGGTCGTGCCTTCGACCACCTGAGCGGTCCCGCCATTCGCCAACGTGTAGTTGAGCGCGATGGTTTCGCCGACATTTACCGGCGCATCGGGCACCGTGAGGGTGGCGACAACCGAAAGGTCGGGCGTGAAGCTCAGGGGCTCTTCAACCTGGAAGGTGTTGTTGTCCAGGTTGGCCTCCAGCGTCGTCCCCTCTCCATTCACATCGACAAAGAGGTAATAAGTGCCCGCGCGGAGACGATCGGCAGGCAGACCGACCGAAGCGGTCAACACACGCTGGTTGCTGCCCGCGAGCGAGTTGTTGTAGACGATCTCGTTGCCAAGCTCCTGCATCGGGCGGTCCGCCCCCAGGGCCACCGGCAGGCGCACATCCGTATCGCGGGAGAAGTTGGGATCTTCGCTCAGGTAAAGGGCGATTTCGAGGCCGGAATTGCTCGGCAGGGGCCCGGAGCCGATGTTCGACAAGGTCAGGCTGAGATCGAAAGTGCCACTGATGTAGGGCGTTTCGTTGGCCGAGAGACTTGCTTCCGCGACCATATCCGGAATGCCGAGAGGGACGCGCAGGAAGACGTTGCTGCCGCCTGCTCCGAGGCCGGTGCCGAGCTGGTTCGCTGCGTTGCTGCCCGTGGCGTAGAGCTGGCTAGCCCCCGCCCGCAACAGCGTAAATTCATCGCCCATCGCAACTTCAGTAAAGTCGAGCTGGGCCACGTTTTCGACGAATACCGCCTTGTCCACCAGCTTTTGCGGGCTGGAGAACTGCATATTGGCCGAGATCACCCGGTCGTAGTCGTCGTACAGGTCGACGCCCAACTGGCCGAAAGCGGGGGTATTGGCGCCCCAGGCATAGACGTCGCCTTCCGTGCTGATCGCAACCACATGGGTAGGGGTCGCGCGGTCCATCTTGATGCTCTTGATCTGGACGCCCGCCGGGAAGGGAACCCGGGTCGGCGTAGAAGCCGTCGAGGTGCCTCCGAGGCCAAGGCTACCAAGAGTGCCGTAGCCGAAAGCATAGACCTGGCCTTGGTTGTCGAGGGCGAACGACTGCACGGCGCCTGCCTCGACCGACACCCACTTGGGATCGGTGCTGATGACTTGCACCGACTGGCTCGGCAGCGCCGGCAGGCCGGGGATGCCGAGCTGGCCGGAAGCGTTCAAGCCCCACCCCAGCAGACGGCCTTCGCTGTCGACGGCGAGCACGTGGTTTACCCCGGCCGACATGGCGGTGATCTTTACCCCCGACAGTGAGTTGCGGGAATCGTTCAGGATCAGGGGCGAGAGCTGACGCGGAAAAGTCGACGGGCTGCGCAGGAGCTGTGCGTTGTTATTGCTGCCCCAGCCGTAGAGGACGCCATTGGACTTCAGGGCCAGCGTGTAGCTGCCCGTCGCGTCGACGTCTTTCCAGTCGTTGTCGTAGCCAATGCGTTGTGGCACACGTCGGTCGTCGGTGCCCCCGGTGCCCAGCTGGCCGCTGGCATTGCTGCCCCAGGCCCACAGCGAGCCGTCGGCCGCGATCGCCACCGTGTGGTCGGCCCCGATGGCGACATCGAGCCATTCACGGTCGCCCAGCACGCGCGTCGGGTTGATCGCCGTGGTCGCGGTGTCGAGGCCCAAGCCTCCGGTGGCACTGGTCCCCCAGGTCCAGAGCTCGCCGGACTCGGTGATGACCATGACGTAGTTGTCGCCGGCTTCGAGGGTATCGGCCTGCACGACCGGGAGCAGAGGTGCGGCAAGGCTGCACCCCAGCATGCCCACAAGGCTCCGGTGCTGGAGCTTGGGTAGATGCAAATTCATGATGGTGTTCTCCGCAGGAGTTGGAGGTGCGCCCGATTAGGGTTGGTTGCGGCGCGGGACTTCGCGCTCCAGCTCGGAGGAGCTGTCGGCGGCGGCCTTTTCTTGCAGCTTGCGCTCTTGCTCGCTCAGCTCTTCGAGCTGCTTTTGGAGGCGGGTCTCGGCATCCATGCGCTCGAGCGTTTCGGCGCGCTCCTGGATGGAGTCAAAGAGGGCGTCTTCGGCCGCCGGTGGCTGGTAGCCGGGCAAGTCGCGCTGGTTGATCCCCATCTCCCACAGGCGGCGTTGCGAGAAGACGTCGCGGTAGGTGGCCCCGCTGGCGCTCAGCACCTTGGCGGTGATGAAGATCACGAGGTTGCGGCGCTCGGAGTCACCCGTGTCGTTGCGGAAGAGGCGGCCGAGCACGGGCACTTTGCCGAGCACGGGGACGCGGGTGTTGCCGTCTTGTTCGCGGCGTTCGATCAGGCCGCCGAGGGCGAGGGTGTAACCGTCCTTGATCGTGACGACGCTGCGGGTGCGGCGGGTGGAAATGATCGGGTAGCTCGCGCTCAGCTGCGTGACGGTGCCGTCGAGGCTGGAGACTTCGGGCTCGACGTTGAGGGTGATGAAGCCGGCCGAGTTGACGCTCGGCGTCACCATCATCTGGATACCGATGTTCTTGTATTCCGCTTCGTCGGCCTCGTAGGTGCCGGTTTGCGGGTTGAAGCGGGTCGAGACGACGGGGTATTCCTGGCCGACGAGGATCTCCGCCGGCTGGTTGTTCATCGTCACAACGGTCGGGTTGGAAACCAGCTCCACCCCGGAGTTGCTTTGCAGCGCCCCGACCACCACTCGGAAGGCGTCCGCCGAGAATACCGCCGTATCGCTCCAGGTGTCGGTATCCGTCCGCCCCAACACAGACTCGGACGTCTGCGCGTCGGAGGTGTTGTAATTGAAATTGCCGTTGTTGATCGTATTGGTCGACTGGCTGGTGCTTTCGTTGGTCGAGCCACGTTCGCGCTCGTATTCGCTTTCGTAGGTGCGGTTGAAGGGCCCGGCGGTAAAGCCGGTGGAGCCACCGAGTGCGCCCGACCAGTCGATGCCGATGTTCTTTTGGTCGCGCCCGGAGATTTCCACGAACTTGGACTCGATCATCACCTGGTTGTTGGGGCGGTCGAGCAAGTCGATGATCTCCTGGATCTCGTCCATCTTGCTGGGGCGCTCCGTCACAACCAAGGCGTTATTGCGCTGGTCGACTTGCATGCGTCCGCCGGCTTCGGTTTGCACCAGCGGGTCGATCGTGGCCTTGAGGGCCGTGGCGTCGGCAAAGGAGATGACGAAGACGCGGGTCACGGTCGGCTCGGCTTCAATGTCGCTGAAGCTCTTGACCATGATGATGTTGTCTTCGATCACGTAGGTGTAATCGAGCGGGCGCAGGATCACGTCGAAGACCTGGCGCCAGGTGACGTTGCGCAGGCGGAGGCTCACGCGCCCCGTCAGCTCTTCGGGGATGACGACGTTGAGCTCATAAAGCTCGGCGACGTTGCGGATGATGTTGCGCACGTCTTCATCCGGGAAATCGACGGAGATCGTTTCCGCTTCCCGGTTCATGCTTTGAACGGGCTGCCCAGCGGGCGGCAAATCGAGGTAGACCTCGTCGGTCGGGATGTCGACCGACTGCTCTGGCAGGGCCGGCGCGGCCGGCGTGCGGGTGACAGAACCGGCATCGGGTGCCTGGGCAACCAGCGACTGCACGGTCGCAAACGAGGCTGCAGACAGGATAACATAAGGCAGAAACTTCATGGCGCAGGAATCAGAAAGGAAGGAATGCAGAGGTGCGTAGGGATTATTCAGCAGAGGTAGCAGGATCGACCGAGCGCTTGATGCGTTGAGGGTCGGTAATGGAAGTGATTGGGCGCGTGACACTAGCGGAACCCAAACGAAGGGTATAGGAGCTCATCGTGACTTCAGCAAGGATGACTTCATAGGCTTGTCCCTGGATAGTTGCACTGATGGTTTTACCCTCTTCTAGGCGACGGTTATTATCTAGCAGCAAAAATGCGCGCCCCAAACCAACGGTGCTTCCGTTAGGCTGGAGCGTATCGGCTACGGCCACGACAGCCACGGAATCAGCGAGGCGTGGCGGGGGGGCCGCAGGCTTGGCCTCCGCAGCAGCGGCCTGTGGCGCTGCCGCCTGAAAGACCGGAACGGCAGGCGGGGCAAAGGGGTTGCTCAACTCGAGTTCGCCCTTGGCCGGAGCTTCATGCACGGCAAAGGCTTTCTCCAGGTTGCCCATCAGCTCGCTGCGGCTGCTGTAGGGGGTGACGGAGCCCGTGACGGCCGCCTCCGCCGAGGCGAGCATGATGCAGAGGGCCAGAACGGAGGTGAAGCAGACTTTCATGTATTATTTTGCGGGTTCGGGTGGCCGGATGCCGAGCATGTCGATCTGCACACTCGCGCGGACTTTCGAGCGATCGGTGGGATCGTTCAATTGGCTGATCGACAGCTCGCCGATCTGTATAAAGTAACGGCTACCTTCGAGAAATTTAAGCCAACGAACGATGGATGAATAAGATCCCTCAGCCGTGACGGAGAAACGCACGATGTCGAAATCCTTCAACTCCGGCAGGTAGGGAGGGGGCGACGCCATCGAGGTGCCCCCGATCTGAGAGAGCCCGGTCATCTTGAGCTCGAAGCGGCGCTCCTGCTCATAAAAGAGGTTGATGTTGCGCGTGAGGTCGCGCCGGTCGATCAGGCGCCCGGTCAGTTCCTCGTTCAGGCGCTTTGCGGTCTCGATCTGCGCTTCCAGCTCCCGCGCATTATTGATGTCGCGGTTCATCACGAGCACGTCTCGCTCGGCCTCCTCGGCCTGGCTCTCCAAGGTCTGGATCTCGCCACCACGAAAATAGATGACGAGGCCGGCCGCCAGAGACAGGACGAGGCATACCACGACCAAGGGGTACTGCTTGAGCAGGGCAATGAGGCGTTGGGTGTCCATGACGGCTACGACTTGGCGGGCGGCGTGAGCAGGAAGCGCCCGGTAAAGGTGGAGGTGTTGGTCGCCACGTTGCGGTTAAAGCTGTCTTGCGTCCAACGGGGCTGGTAAGGCGCCAGCAGCTCGCTGTCGGCGATGCTGCTGCGAAACTCTTCCAGCAGCTCTACCGCGCGGTCGCGGTCGAGGATGGTGCCATCGAAGACAAGCTCGTAGGTGATGGTGCGTTTGGCGCTGCGACCGCGCCCGGTGGTGGCGACGATGGGGCGGAAGCTGAAGGAGTTGAGCACGATGTCTTCCAGGCCTTGCTCCGCCAGCACCACGAGGAGCTCGGAACGGCTGAGCGAGTCTTGTGAAAAATCCGCGACCTGCTGCAGCTTTTCGCTCTCTTTGCGGAACTCGGTGCTTTGGCGTACGCCGCGCAGGTGAGTGGTGTGGAGGCGGTCGACTTCCTGCTGGTTGGAGGCCACCGCCTGCTTTGCCACCTGGATGCGAAACTCGTTGAAGACCGCAAAGGAGAGCAGGCACACCAGCAGCGCGATCGCTCCAAAGTTGTAGAGGAAGTTGGTGCGGACTACCTTGGTGTCGGGCAGCGCCGCCTCGTTGACGAAGCTGGGCCGCCAGGCCGGGTGCAGGTCTTCTTTAACCTTCTTGGTTGCCATGGCCCTTGGTGGTGGAAAGGTTGCCGATCATCGAGAGCAGGCCCAGCCAGCGCGGGTCTTGCGGGTCGAGGCTGATGCCGGGCGCCACTTCGATCTGCCGCGAAGCCAGCCAGCCGGCGTAGTCGAACGACAGCGCGCGCAGGCCGAGATCGCGCGTGAGCACGTCGCGGATCCACGTGAGGTTGCGGGGCAGGAGCGTGAGCACGAAGGCACCGATGCTCTGCCCGGTCTGCACCTCGTAAAAGCCGGTAGAGGCCTGCAACTCCTTGAGCATCTTGCGCATCAGCGCGGGGCCCATTTCGGTAAAGTCGAAGGTGTTGGAGAAGAAGAGCTTCTTCGCGCTTTCCTCGTCCTTGAGGCCCAATTCCTTCTGCACGATGGGGAACATCGCGTTGAGGCCGTAGGGGATCGGGCGGCAGAGGTCGACCAGGCCGTTGTTGACGACGAAGAGGTTGGAGTTTTGCGGCGTGATCTCCAGTAGCAGCACGGGCTGATCGGCCCGCGACCAGCGAAGGTAGTCCATTACGCCGCCCAGGCTGGCCAGGGTGCCGAGCTCCAGGGTTTCAGGGACTACTTGGCGCGAGACAAAGCTCTCTTGCAGGCGGGAAAAATCTTCGTTGGAAGCGCCTGCGATCAAAACTTCCTTTTGCGCCGTCATCGGCTTGTCGGCGCTGAAGGACTCCCCGGTGGTCGCAAGCAGCACGGCGGCCATGTGCTTGGAGGGCTCGATGCGGAACTGCTGCTGCAGCACATCGGGGAAATAGCGGGGGTCTTTTGCCTTCGCCGAGCTTTCCAGCGTATGGCGACGGAAAAAGCGGGAAACGGGATACGCCGCGCAGCGCGCAGTGACGAAGCGGCTGCCTTTGCCGGGCACCATGCGCTCAACCTGAGCGCGGAACTCCGGAGCATCCAGATCACCCTGATATTCGTGAACCGCCTCCAGGGTCAAAGGGGTGTCGTATTGGGAGGTCGTGGCAGTCAGCACCGAAAAGCTGCTGACTTCAACGAAGAGACCTTTCGACTTTTTAGACAGCATGGCAGGACAGGGGCCAGTCGTTACCCAGGGAAAAGCAGGCGGTAACGGTGGGCTTGGATGGGTTGTAAAAAAATAATCGCGACCCCGCCTTTACAAGACAAAAAGAAGCTCCGCAGGCCGAATGAGGCGCTGCGGAGCGATGTAAACCAAAGAACGTAAATTTGTTAGCGGTGATTGGGTGCTTACCGTAAGCACCCTTGGGTGATCAACCCCAAGTCCGCTTCTTATGGCGATTGGCGCGGCTGCGCTTGCGGCGCTTGTGTTGCGAGATTTTGCGGCGGCGTTTTTTACGAAGATTGCCCATAAGCTTTGCTGTAACTAAAAAGGGATTAAAACTTAGAGAATGCCAGACCGTCCGGCAACGTAAAGAATTAAATCAAAAATTCCTTAGCTGTAACGGCCCAGCGTTTGCAAGAGGCGCTGCCAGGCTTTGCTGGCTGGCAGTTCGAGGCGGGGTATCCCGAGCTCTTTCGGCCCTTCCAGCTCTTTCAGCCGCATGGCTGGGCCGTGCCAGAGGGGCAGTTCTTCGCGACGGCCGGGACGGTAGTCGCGCTTGAGGTCGGAAAGCATCGGCACGAGGCTGCGCGCATAGCGCTCATCGCCCAAGACCCTCAAGCCGCGCTCATAGGCGTGCAGGCAGATGTGGTCGAGGCGGTAAAAGCGCGTTTCGGCGATCCACAGGCTGTAGCGGCCGACCTTGGCCACGCGGTCAAAGCGCGTTTCGGTCTTCTTGCCGCTGGTGTGGGAGACGATCGCCTGGGCGTGCTGCCAGTGGCGGGCGACCGGGAGGTCGCAAAAAATGCTGCTTTCGCGGGGTTCCGAGACCGCCAGCAACTCAAAACGCAGCGTCCACTGCTCCGAGCCGTAGCTGTTGCGCAGCTCTTCAGCTTTCGCGTGGGTCTTGGACCACACAACGGCTCCTTCGGCCGACGGCGGGAGGATGTAGGTAGGCCGCAGCCCATCTTCCTCGATGCCAAGGCGCTGAAGCTCGGGCTTGCCGAGAACCAGCTGCGAGGCAATGGCCTCCGAGAGGCTGGGCACCCGCTGAAACCAGGGGTCGGGCTGGACCAGGATGCCGCCGGGCTTGGCCAAAACAAAGAATCCCGGAGCGTCATGCCAGATGGGCAAGCGTACCGAACGCTCACCCAGGCTGCCTTCCGGGAAACCAATGTAGCCTTGTGCCGGCTCTGACGCGCTCCACGTCATACTTGCGCGCCTGCGAGGGGGCTAAGATTAAGCACGCACTTTGGCCTGCAGGCCGCCCGTGGCCATCTTGCTCTTTTCGCGGCTCACCTTGTTGCTGTGAATCACGTTGGACTTGGCAGCCTTGTCGAGGGCGGACATGTAGGCGGCGCGATTCTCGTCGGTCGGCTCAGCAACGACCTTCTTGCGGAGGGTCTTGAGGCGGCTGACAATGCGGCGGTTACGCTCGGTGCGGCGCTCGATACGACGGACGTCTTTCTTGGAGGACTTGAGGTTGGCCATCTGAAAATTCGCTGGGAAAATGAAAAGCGAGAAAATTCACAGCAGTGGGGGCCGCTGTCAAGACCCATCGACCTGCCATTCACAAAAAGATGAGGCGACCGCCCCCGGCGGGGGCTCTTTAGCGTCATAAGCCGGATTCTGTCGCGCGCGCACGTTGCCCTGCCTGCGCTGGCCTCCATTTATCTAAGCGACTCACCCGGGATCGTAAGGCGGGCCACCTGATCCCCTATTTGGTCTTGCACCGGAATGGGTTTACCGTGCCCCGAGGCCGTTACCGGTCGGGCGGTGGGCTCTTACCCCACCCTTTCACCCTTACCGGCTGGCGTGGGCCAACCGGCGGTTTGCTTTCTGTTGCACTGGCCGTCACGGCGGCGTCTCCCCCGCCGTGCCCCGGCTTTCACCGGGAATCCTGCCCTATGGTGTCCGGACTTTCCTCCCCGACCCACCGAAGCGGGCGGAGCGGAGGCCTGACGCTAAAGAACCGCCGCCATGAGAGGGCATCGCACCCTCCCTGACAAGTAAATCCCGCGCTCCAGCGGCCCCGCCGGTTCACAAAATCCTGCTTGGCGGTTGCACTTGGCCGTCCGCCTGTTCCTATAATGCCCGTTTCCCCATGGATGCTCTGTTTATCTCCCTCTACGAGCAGGTGGGCCACTTCGGCTTTCTCTGTATCGTAATCGCTATCAGCCTGTTTCTTTGCTTTGCGGCCATCCCCTTCACGACCGACTGGATGGTCGACTCGGCAGCGGGGCTGGCGGGCAAATACTGGGGGGCCAACCAGCGCACTCTCGTCATCAACGCTTCGACGAACAACCCGGAGCTGTTCTCGATGTTGACGGCGTTCGCGCTGCTGCAGTTGGGCGGGATCGCCAATCCGCTGGGGAGCAACTTTGCCAATATCTACCTGATGTATTTGATCGCCCCCCTCTTCGTAATGCTGAGGTGGGTGCTGACCGGCAAGGGCAGCCGCGTGAAGGCTCTGATCCAGCTGGCGGGGCGGGAAAAGCGCCTCGTAGCCTGGCATGCGGGGGTCAGCATCATGCTGTTTCTCTTTTCCTCCTTTGCCTACTGGTGCCTCACCGGCACCGACCAATTCAACCTGCTGCCGCCCTCGGAAGGGTATCGCGGTGCGCCGTGGCTATTGCTGGCGGCGGGAGTGTGCGGCATCGGGATCGGCATCTTCATGGTGCTCGAGCGTGGGCTGAAGCGGAAGCGGCCGGAGTTGTTCGACGAGATCAACAGCGAGCGGCACGACCCGAGCTGGCTCAAGTTCACGCTCGGCACCGTTGGCCTGGTCGCCAGCACCTTCCTGATGAATGGGGTCTTTCTCGCTGTCTCCCAGATCTACCATGCGGCGCTCGTGGGGATCTTCGGCAGCGCGATCTTTGCTGGCATCCACTATTTTGTCGCCAGCATCCTCACCTCGCTACCCGAGACCAAGGTGGCGACGGACAACCTCCAGCACGGGACTTCCGCCGATCTCAATACCGCTCTGGCTGCCTGCAGCTACTCCAGCGGGGTCAACCTCGCCCTGGGCGTGCTCGGTTGCCTCATCGCGGGCATCATGCTGCTGCTGGGGGTTCAATACAGCGTCTAGGCACCGCTGGCTCTCCGCTATTCGGCGGCGAGCATCTCCCCCACCCCTTTGACGCTAATGCGTTCGCGCAGAGTGCGCTCTTGCTTGCGGTAAGCGTGGGGGCTGCAGCCGATGTATTGCCGGAAGACGCGCGCGAAGTAGTTGGGGTCGCTGAAGCCGCAGATGCGAGCCACGTCCTTGACGGAGCGGTCCGTCTCGATCAGGGCGTTCATGGCGTAGCGCAGGCGCGTCTTGGTGATGTAGTCGGTCAGTTTCTCGCCGGCCTTCTGGTGGAAGAGGCGCGAGAGATAGTTGGGGTTACAGCCGAGCTGCTCGCTGAGGAAGCCGACGCTGAGGTCGGAATTCGACAGGTTTTCGCTGATGATCCACTTGCTCTGCACCACCTTGGCCGAGTCGCTGGCCTCGGTAAACGATTCCGTCTCCAACACGTCGACAAGCAGGCAGAGCACCCCTTGCATCAGGCCGCGCACCGATTGGCGGGAGCGCGAAGTGGCGGCCTGCTGCAGCACAGCGATCAGCTCGAGGTTTTGCACCAGCGCGCTGAAGCGGTCCGTCCAGAACAGGAAGCGCTCTGCCACTGCGGGTACGCCCGGGGCCGACTCTTGCCCGAGGTGGACCGAGACGTTGCCGTTAAAGAAGCCGACCACAAGGTTGCCGAATGGGCGCTCTGCCTCGTGGGCAATCGTCTCCGCATGGGGCACCCCGGCAGGCACGAGCGCAATCTCACCGGGGCCGACGGAAACACTGCCGCCCGGGGTATCGAAAACCGTAGTGCCCTGCACCTGGAGGAACAGTTCGGGCTGGAAATGGAAAACGCGGGAAGCGGTGGCTTCCAGCCGTTGGGCCGCCGCACAGTCCGGCACCCGCAAGATCACTTCCTGCGCCGTCCATCGCTGCAGATAGTCCTGAAAGATGGCGCGAAAACAGTCGAGACCAACCGGGGTCGACGAAGGTAGACCTTTCATGGGGTAGGAGTGGAAATGTTGGGGTAAGGAGCCCTTGATGGTGGGGCGTTGGAACGGATTCTCTTACGTAAAGGTAACAAATGGGTAACAGCATACATAGCCCTGTTTTATCGGAGGGCCAGCGTTTTCGGCTTCACCTGCACACAATCGTAAGGATTTGAGACCACAAAAAAGCCTCCCACGATGGGGAGGCTGTAAAGCAGGGGCGCAGGGGCTGGCGCAGCGTTATTCAATCGGCGCGCGCGGGCTCGCCAAGCGCACGAAGACGGCAGCGTCGCCAGTGCCCACGGTCTCGAAGCTGAGGTTGCCGTCCTGGTCGGGGCGCACGCGGGCATCTTCGGACCAGTCCTGGAGATTGGTAGAGATTTCCACCGGGTAATCGGCGAGCGGCACCTGCACATCGGCCGTCCACTGCACCTTGCCTTCGCCCAGCAGCGCCGGCGAGAGCTTCGCTTGAGAAACGACGGTTTCCGGCGTCGGCTCCATCAGCGTGCGGCGGAAATAGCTGTTCATGGCGTTGAGGATGTTATGCTCCAACGGCATACGGTGGGCCAACGGCTCGACATCGTCTTCGTAGTATTCGAACTCGACGCCCAGATCCGTCAGGCGCTCGCGCAGCACGTCCATCTGGTGCCAGGCGTGCTCGTCGTCCTTGTTGATCGTGAGGAAAAGCGGGATGCCGGGGTCTCCTTCAAGGTAGTCGATCGCGCCTTGGTCCTTCCAGCGCTCGAGGTTGGTCTCGATCGGCCCCCAGTTCTGCGTGTAGAGGCCACCCGGAGCAGCCTTGCCATC
This sequence comes from Verrucomicrobiota bacterium JB022, assembly GCA_030673845.1. Classification (NCBI taxonomy): domain Bacteria; kingdom Pseudomonadati; phylum Verrucomicrobiota; species Verrucomicrobiota bacterium JB022. The sequence continues at coordinate 11,526 of JAUTCQ010000023.1, read as the reverse complement.
GGATTCCAAGAGGTCGATGTAAGTGAAACGGCCCGACATGATGACGGCCCCTTGGACGTGGCGGTCGACGTCAGGGTGCTTCGATTTGGTGATCTGCTCGTAAGAAAAGGTCAGCTTGGAGGTCGCGCTGAGATAGACATCCCACTCCGTCTCATCCGCCGTAGTTACCCCCATGAGGGCGACACCACTTCCCCGAGAAAAGCCCATCGTGGCAATGCGGCCATTGAGAGGCAGATTCTCTGCTTGCGCACGGAAGGTCTGGATCGACGCCAACACAGCCAGAGCGCTTTGCGGCATGGGATCAAGACCACTGTAGCCCCCCACCACTGGGTGGTCGGCCATCGCGACGGCAAAGCCTTCGCTGGCCTGGGCCGGGAGGATTGTGTCGTGGCAGAAGGCGAGCGAGAAGTTGCCCATGCGGTTCACGTTGTCGGCCGAGTACTCGATGATGCCGCCCACCGGCATGGCAGGATCCGACGGGTAGATGATGTCCATCGCGCGACCCTCGGTATCATATTCCACATCACGCAAGAGGCGGCAGCCTTCGGGCACGATAAAGATATGGGCGTGGTCGAGCGCGTGAGGCGTCGGGAACTGGTGCTGGCTAGGGTCGCTTTGGCTGGAGTCGGCGAGGATTTGATCGCGGATGTTGAAGAGGTCGCGATTGAAGAAGGGAACGCGCGCCTTGGCGTGGTCGGCGTAATCCAACGTGATGACCGCCATCCCTTGATCGAGAAAACTCTCGATAATCGTCTCGTCGGCTTCGCGTCCAACGCGCGGGGCGGACAGGTTTTGCAGGTAGATGACGGTGGCCAGAGTTGCATTGGCGGCGGTGCCGTCGGGCACGATCTCGGTGCGGGCGATCATCTGCCCGGTCACCTCGCTTTGCCAAGGCTCAATCTCCGTCACCACGGCGGCAGAGAGTTGAGCGGCAAAGGCCAGGGTAGCAGCCGTCCACGAAAACAAACGGGAAATAGAAACTGGGGAGTTTTTCATGAAATAGGATGAGGCTTCACCATAGGACAAATCTCAGCTGCTGACCAGATTTTTATCGACGTAGCCAAATGATAAAAATGCGGAAGCTTCACATTAACAATCATTTGTAGCTACGCCCACCTAACGTTCGGACTCGACAGGTCTACTCCTCAAGCCACTTTGCTTCGTTGAGCAACGCGGCCCGCTCCCCCGGGGTAACGCGGCGGCAGTCGAGGGGGTATTCCACGTAGAGCGGCTTGAGCGCGCCCATCGCGAGGGTCCGAAAGGCTTCGTAGTGGACGGCGGGCGCTTCGACTCGGATCAGGAAGGCGTAGCGCTCGTTGAACGTGATGTAGTCGCACACCATGCGCTGGAGCTGGCCCCCTTGCGGAGTATCCACAAAGCCGTATTCGAAGAACTGGGCCGGATTGCTGAGGAAGGTGGTCGACTCCACCTTGCCGTCCATCGGGCCGTTGATGACGACGAGGTAGCTGTCCTTGGCTTGGGTGACGACCGTCTTGGCGTGGGCAAACAAGGTGCCGAGCAGGTCTCCCCGCGCCACCTTGTCCACCGGGTAGGCGGCGAGCCGCAGACGCGAATCAGGGTAAGACGGGAGGGTGCATTGCCAGGACCACGCACCTCCGCCGGGCTGGAACTGCAATGGGGTGCGCAGCGCGCCGAGATCCATCAAAAGACGGTATTCCGGCAGGCTGCCAACCAGCATGCGGGCGGGATAGCCATCCAGCTCTCGCTCTTCCTGCGTGATCGGGATGGCCAGGGCCTGCGCCGGCCACGCGAGGGCTGGGGCGCTGATCTCACGATATTCCTTCACCACGGCGGGGTCGTAGGCCGGGGCCTCGGCCGTGAGCTGCAAGGCGGCCCCAAAGGCCAGCCCGGCGATCAACAAGTGCTTCTTGAGGCTCATAATCCAGTCCTGATCGCGGCCACCTCGTCGGCCCAGAGGCGGGGTGCGATTTCGCGGTAAAAGGCTGGGCCGGACACCGGGGTGATGGGCGTCAGCGGAGGCATGCGCGTATTGAACATGGTGTTGTAACCAAAGAGGCGGTCCGGCGGCCAGTAGACGTTGGAATTACCATGCCAGTGCTCTTCGGCCACCTCGGAGTCGAAGAGGCAGACTTGGGAGCCGCGGATCGCGAGGTCTCGGTGGTCGGACAAATAGTAGCCCCAGTCTTCGAGGTAGCGGATGAAGTTGGCCATCGACCCACTGTAGCCGGAGCCGGTCGAGGTCTCGCGGTAAGAGGGCGCGAAGCCCGTCAGGATCGCGGCAGAGATTTCGGTATGCGCGGCGGGGCGATCCTGGTGAGCCTTCTTGCTCCGGTAGGCGTTGTTGTTCGCCTCCCAGTTACTGGAAAGGATCGTCACCGCGTCGGCCACGAGGGAGGCGGGGGCTTCCGTCGTGCGGTCGGGCTTGCTGTTGGAATCGGCGGTAATGGTGCCGTTGGCGTTAAAGTGGCCCGCCACATACATGGCGTTGTTGGTGGCAATGGTCAGCCCTTCCTTCGGCAGATACTCGCCGTTATGGACATACAGGCCGTAGTTTTTGATCGAGGGCTGCACGCCGTCCGCCGCCGGCCCCGAGGAGCCGGTGCGCGGGTTGGTCTTGGCCACGGGAAACTCGACATAGACGCCGCCGTTCCACCAGCCGTTGTTGTCCGTGAGGCTACTCGCCCCCGGGTCCTGGGTAAATTTGGTGCCACTGGCCGAGGCATGGCCGTCCGTCAATTCCCGGAGGCGACCGACGTTGAGCTTGACCAGATTGACGCCTTCTTCGCGGCGGTTGTCGTAGAGGCCAGAGGTCACATAACCGGTTTCCTGAGTCACCCATTTGCCGTTTTTCTTTACGGTCTGCGTCTCAGGGGTGTAGGGGACGACTTCCACCAGGCCGCTGGGCAGGCCGACCGAGGTGAGCTTGGGCGTGCCGTCGCCATTGTAAACGAGGTTGCCGTTGCTGTCGCGGGCAGGCGTCCAGTAGCTCACCTTCATGTTGGTGGGGTCGACTTCGTAGGTGGTGTTGGCCCCTACCGTTTTTTCCTCCAGCTTGATGATGAGGTTGGCCTTGTAGGAGTATTTGTTCTGTTCGCGCACGCGGTTCTTCTGCGCAAGCTCTGCATTGGTCGCCGAATTGAAGGCCGGGTCGTTATTATTACGCAGCGGCTGGATGATCTGGTAGGCGGTGTTGACGTATTGGTCGGACTTCGGGTTCTTGACGAAATTGTAGGTGTCCATCCCCGGAACGCTCATCTGCTGCACATTGTGCGCCTGCGTCTTGAGCATGCCGTCCCAGTTATACAGCGAGATGTTGTACCAGTCCTTGTCGTTCTCGTTGTATTTGCGATCCATCCAGGAGAGGTAGCCCTCCGCGTTATCGGTAAAGGTGTCGCGAGAATTCTGAAGCGACGCGTAGCTGCGGGCATTGCCGTAGATATCGGTCGGGATCTTCAAGGCGTTCGTCTTGTAGGTCGTACCAGCGATCGTCTTGGTGTAGTTGTCCTTCGTCGTATTGTAAAAGACGCCTTTGGCATTGGGAAACGCCACATAACCGCCCCAGGTGTCGCCATAGTAATCGTCGTCGAGGAAGCGACCCCGCACCAGCGTCATGGGAGCGTAAATGTGCAGCGAGCCCAAGTCGCCACGCGTGGACTGCATGAAGTCGCCGTTGATGTAAATCGGCGCACCGATCACCGTAAGGTCTGCACCGGCGGAGGACTCCATCTTCTGGTTGAAAAACATGGAGAACCCGAACAGCGGCGAAGCGAGCAGCTCGTAGCTGGCCTCGGCGTAGACGGTCACCTTGGTGTCCATCGGCCCCACCAGTGTTACCTTGGCGTAGATGGGGACGTCTTGCGCCGAGACGGTGCTGCCGAGCAACTGGCGCGTTTCCCGGCCGGGAATATCGGGGTCGATAAAGTGAAAAACGGGCGCTTTCAGCCGGTCGATCACCACCTCGGTTTCGGCTCGCACGAGCGTGGCGCGCAGGTGAGGGTCGAGGCACTTCTCCAGCTCTTCGTAAGGCACGGTGACAGAGGGTGACGTGCCCGGGAGCGTGTTGATACCGTTCTCGAAAAAGGCCGACAACTGCAGGCTGGCCATGCGGACGAGGGACTCGTTGATCAGGCGGGCCTGATTGCGCATGATCTGCTGCTGGTTGAGCACCATCTGGTGCCGCTGAATCGCCAGCGCATTCCAGATGAGGCTCCCAAATATCCCGGCAAAAATCAGCACCAGGATGTAGATCGAGCCGCGACGGCGGCGAAAGGAGAAGCGTTTGGACGGCATCGGTTAACCTTGGCGCTGGAATGAGTAGTTAAAGGTATTCGAGACGATATCGTGCCCCCCAAACTTGGAGGCCGTCTGCTGCAGACCGGAGCTGTGGATAACGCCAAAGGCCATCGTGACGACTCCGTTGGCGCGTAAAATGAATGCATGGTCGATCGAAAAGTCCGAATTGGCGTCGATGGTCACGACCACCCGAGGGTTGGGGTCCTTGAGCACTTCAGCCACATAGTCGATCGTCTGCGTAAAGCGGGCGGGCTGCTCGATCTCGGAAGCCGGGGAGAAATTTTTTACCGCCGGGTTGCGCAGCCAGACTTCCTTGGAGGTTGCGCCGGGCTCAGGGGCCGGGGGCGCCTCGACTTCGTAGCGCAGCACGTTGTAGGCGACGACCTCCCCCGCATCGTTCTTCAAGGGGTTTTCGCGATCCACGCCATAGGCCACCAGTCGGGTGATGGCGAGGTGCGCCGGGGTCGTGGTGTAGCGCGGCTCGACATGCATCAACACGAGGAAGCTGCCTCCTTTGTCGAGCGACAGCTTGTCATTATCTTCATCCCGGTCGGCTGTGAGCATCGACGGGAAGAGATACAGGGCGTGCGTGCTCGAAATGTCCCTCCCCAGCCCTTCTGCCAGCTCTTGCGCGCTTTGCGAAAAGTTGGAGCGGGCCGTACTCGCATAGTAGATCGACGTCACCTCCACCAGAAAAGTACCGACCATAACCGAAAGGAGCGCGAAAAGGCCCCCGGCGACCAGTATCTCCAGTAGCGTAAAGCCTTTGCGGGAAGTCCGGCGGGCAGGATCAGGGTTCAGCGGATTTTTCATCGACGGTGCGTATGGTGCTGATCGAACTCTGCTTTTCCTCACCGGTGTAAGCCGAGTCGTAGGTGTAAAAGATCGTGACGCGGATCGCGGAATAGCCGGGAACAAGCTCGGCCTGCATGCTAAGGTTCACCTCGTTTTCGGCCTCTGACACGCGGCTGCCGCTACGAGTGATCGTTACAAAAGAAGCGGTCACAACGGAGCCGTCGTTTTGAAACGAGAAGGTGTTGCCCTGGGAATCGTAAGCCAGCAGCACGACCTCGGGGTTACCTGTCGCCGTCAAAAGCTGATCGTAGGGATAGGACGAGACCTGCTGGAGCACACTCATGGCGAGGGAATTGGCAGCCATGGCGCGCGACTGCTCCTCCGTGCCCTTGAAATATTCCATGGCCGAAAGCGTCACGCCAAGCGCCAGCACGGCAAAGACGGCAAAGCCGATCGCTACCTCGACCAAGGTAAAAGCGCGGCGGGAGTGGGTAATGCCAGCAGGGATTCGCAGGTGCATGGATCAGCAACGGAAATAACACTCAGCAGGGGCCTGAATACACCCGGTTTTGCAACCCGGGGACAGCCTAAGGACAAGGCCTTCACCTTGTATATATCGACCAAAAGGAGCAAGAGCTAAAGGCTCGTGTCGATCCCTCATGCCAAGGCTTCAAAAAACTGCATCCCACTGATGTGCAACCCCTAGAACGTCGCCCAGCTGTCACGACCTCGTAGCAAAGATATCGCTACGTGAAGATACTTTCCTTCGATCCCCTTGCGTGGAATCAGCCCAGTGCGACATCGAGCAACATCATCAGCGCAAAGCCTCCCAGCGCGCCCAATGTCGCCAAATCGGTATTGCCGTGCGCCTGAGATTCGGGGATCAGCTCTTCCACCACCACAAACACCATGGCCCCGGCGGCAAAGGCCAGCGCGTAGGGCAAGACTGGGCTCACGGCCACTACAGCCACAGCGCCAAGGACTGCAGCCACTGGCTCCACGACGCCTGAAAGCTGACCATACCAGAAGCTCTTGCCTCGCGACATCCCCTCCCCGCGCAAGGGCATGGCCACCGAGGTGCCTTCGGGGAAGTTTTGCAGGCCGATGCCCAAGGCCAGCGCGAGGGCTGTTCCCAACGAGTTACCGAGCACGGTGCCCCCCTCTTGTGCGACGGAGCCAAACGCCACCCCTACCGCCAGACCCTCCGGGATGTTGTGTAGCGTGATTGCCGTGACCAGTAAAGTAGCGCGCCGCCAGGAAACGGAGGGCCCCTCGGGGGTTTTCGAACCGATGTGCAAGTGGGGCAAGAGGCTATCGCCAATGCGCAGGAAGGCCCCGCCCAGCAGGAAGCCAACCACGGCGGGCAACCACCCGGGGACGCCCTGCCCCTCCGCAATCTCGATCGCCGGGGCCAGCAGCGACCAAAAGCTGGCCGCCAGCATCACGCCCGCGGCAAAGCCCATCATCGCGTCGAGCAGGCGCTGGTTGACGCCGCGAAAGAGAAAGACGAGCGACGCCCCCAGAGCAGTGATCGACCATGTGAACAGCCCCGCCAGGAGCGCTTGCCACACCGGGCTCAAGTCGCGAAACCACTCTGCGAGGCTCGTCCACATGCCCCACCTTAACCGGGGACGCGCAGAATGCCAGCGGCAGGCTACATCTCGATGCCGACGCGCGCCGGCACCTTTTGCTGGTAATAGTGCTTCACCTCGCGCATCTCCGTCACCAGATCGGCGCGCTCGATGACCACCGGATCGACGTTGCGGCCGCTCATCACCAGCTCCGTCCCCAGCGGTTTCACGTCGAAGAGCTCCAGTTGCTGCTCGACGCTCAGCAGCTCGAACCACACGGCCATGTTGATCTCATCGAGGATCACGAGGTCGTACTCCCCACTGGTGAGCGCCGCGCGGCCCTTGGCATACCCGGCTTGGGCAAGAGCGCGCTGCTCGTCGGTCTGCTTGCCCTTGCGGCACCAGCCCGGGTCGCCGTATTGCTCCAGCTTTACCCCGGGCAGGTATTGGACCGACTTCAGCTCGCCGTAATCCTGGCCCTTCATGAACTGGCCGATGTAGACGCGCATCCCGCGCCCGCAGGCCCGTAAGGTCAAGCCCAGGCAAGCGGTGGTCTTCCCTTTGCCATTGCCGGTGTAGATTTGCACATAGCCTCGTTCCATAAAGGCGATGCTATAAATCTACCTTATCCAAGAAAAGGATAATATAAGAAAATCGCCGCTCCATAAAAAGAAGCGGCGAGAGGAGAAATCAGTCTTCGAGCGTGACGCCCAGCTTGGCGAGCGCATCACCGAGGGCCTCATCCATCGGGTGCCCGTTGTAGAGCACCTTACCCTCGGGGCTCAGCAGCACCATGCGGGGGATCGAGTCGATATACAGTTCTCCGCTCAGCTCCGGTACTTCGGCCTCGACCAGCCACGGCATGTCCATCCCGTGCTGCTCCTGGGTCTGCTTGGCCTTGTTCAGGGGGTCTTCCTCGTCGGTGTTCATACCGGCGACGTAGATGCCTTGGGCGGAGAGGCTGGCCGCGCGCTGCTTCAGCTCGGGCATCAGGCGGATGCAGGGGCCACACCAGCTGGCCCAGAAGTCGAGCAATACCGCCTTCTTGCCTTCGGCCAGGCTGGCAAGGCTCACGGGGTTGCCCTCCAGATCGCGGACCTCGTAGCTCATGTCGATGCTGAGGTTTTCCATCGCGGCCTTCTGAATGTCTTCAAAGCGCATTTGCAGCACGATCTGGTCGATGCCAAAGCTCGTGACCCACTGCGGCCAGAGCCAGAACGACTTCTTCGTGTGCGTCTCGAAGGCCTCCATGTCGCTGTCGCGGTAGGCGCGGAAAGCCTTCAGCGCCTCGATCAAGCCTTCCAGCTGATCGCGCGAGGCAAAGCTGGACTGCGGACTGTATTCGATCTCGTCCATCGCCGCCTCCAAGTCGCCCAACATCGCCAGCAGGCCGTTGGCGTCGCCTTGGCGCATCAGGTAGAGCACACGGGCCGCCGCCAGCTCACCCTTGGCCACCCCGGCCTCTTGCGCTGCATCGTAGGCGCTCATGAAGTCGCCCTCCGGGTTGCTCGCCGCTTCACGCAGCGTCTCAAGGGCCTCGACCGTCGGCTGATCCTGCGCCACCAGAAAAGCGGGTGTCGCCGCCGCCAACAAAAAGAAGGGTATCAATCGCTTGGACATGCCCCGCAGCCTGCGTCAGGACTCAGCGCAGCGCAATGGCGAAAGTGGGGGAGCTTGCAGCCTGATTGACAATGCTGAAGATGTAATGCACAGTTGTTGTGCACACCTGAGACCTGATGGAAGCAAATCTGATGGACCTGCGCCGCCATCCCGGCAAAATTCTCGACGCCCTAAAACGTCGCGAGCGCGTCATCCTCTCCAAAAGAGGAGAGCCTGTCGGTGAGATCATTCCAATTGACAGTGCCAAACAGGAAGTGGAAGTAACCGAACATCCTGCCTTTGGTATGTGGAAAGACCAAGAGCAGCCGGTAGAAGAAGTCGTGCGGAAGATGCGCAAAAGCCGCTTCAATGATCTTTGATACCGACGTCCTGATCTGGTGCTTCCGAGGTAATTCAAAAGCGGCTGAAGCTATCCGTGCGGCAACCTCCCGCGCAATTTCCGCCGTTACGTTGATGGAGTTGCACCAAGGTGCCCGCAACAAGCAAGAACAGAAGCAGATTGGCAAATTTCTCCGCGAACTGTCTTTCTCTGTTCTACCTTTGTCGGAGAATATCAGCCATCGCGCGTGTATATACGTCGAGGAGTATTCGCTATCAGACTCTCTCGAAATGGCCGATGCTCTCATCGCCGCGACCGCCGTTGAATACCGTCACACCGTTTTGACGGGAAACGGCAAACACTATCGGATGATCACAGAAATAGACCTCGAAGTGTTCCGTAAGGATTAATCCTCGATCTGGATATCCTTGTTGCGGCGGACGGGGCAGCCGGCGCGGAGCCAGGCGTGGATGAAGCGGTTGATGTCGCCGTCCATCACGTCCTGGATGTTGGAGGTGTCGACGCCAGTGCGGAGGTCCTTGACCATCTGGTAGGGTTGGAAAACGTAGGAGCGGATCTGGTTTCCCCAGCCGATTTCCCCTTTTTCGGAGTAAGTGCGGTCGGCGTCGGCCTTCTGCTTGTCTTCTTCGATCTGGTAGAGTTTGGCTTTGAGTAATTCCCAGGCGAGCTCGCGGTTGCGGAGTTGGGAACGTTCCTGTGTCGAGCGAATGACGATGCCGGTCGGCTTGTGCTTCAGGATGACGGCCGTTTCCACTTTATTGACGTTCTGGCCACCGGCACCTCCGGAGCGGGCGGTCTGGATCTCGACGTCGGAGTCGGGAACTTCGATTTTAATGTCGTTCGAGATTTCCGGCGTGACGTCGATGGCGGCAAAGGAGGTGTGCCGCTTGCCGGCGGAGTCGAAGGGCGAAATGCGCACGAGTCGGTGGACGCCGCGCTCGGCCTTGAGGTAGCCGTAGGCGTAAGGGCCTTCGATCTTCAGGGAGGCGTAGGAAATGCCCGCGCCCTCACCCTCGGCGTAGTCCGTGGTGGTGACGGTGAAGTCGTTTTGCTCGGCCCAGCGCGTGTACATCCGCAGCAGCATCGAAGCCCAGTCGCAGGCCTCCGTTCCCCCCGCGCCGGCCTGGATCGTGAGGTAGGCGTTGTTGGGGTCGGATTGGCCGTCAAGTAGGGTGAGGAGCTCGAAGGCTTCGAGGTCTTTCGAGACTTTCTGATAGAGCGCGTTCGCTTCCTGGGCGGAATCGAGGTCGTCGAATTCCTGGGCCAGCTCGATGGCGGCCGTGAGGTTCCCGAAGCGTTTTTCGAGATCGAGAAAGGGGTTGAGCTTGCGCTTGATGGCGTTGGCCTCGCCGACGACGCCCTGGGCTTTTTCCGAATCATCCCAGAAGCTGGGTTCGGTCATTTTGGCTTCCAGAGCTTCCAGCTCGCTGGTGATGGTGGGGACGTCAAAGATACCTCCTGAGTTCCGACAGGCGACTCTTGAGAGAGTCGGTGTCGACCGCCAGGAGGTCCGCGATAGTTTGATCTGACATGTGGAGACGAGGCATAGGGGCGGGCGCGGGCGGGGTCAATTTTTTTGTGATGAAATTCGCGGAGAATTAGCGTGGAATGCACGGTATGGAAGCCGACCGGGGAACGATCATTCGCTTGCGCAAGCTGACGGATAGCAGCTTGATCGTGAGTTGGTTGACAGAGGGGGCGGGCCTGGTGCGCATGGTTGCCAAGGGGGCGCGGCGGACGCGGGGGCCCTTCGCCGGGAAGCTGGATTTGTTTGTCGAGGCCGATGTGCAGTGGGCGCGGGCGCGGCGCGGGGATTTGCACTACCTGCGGGAGGTCGCGGTGCGGGATTACCGCTTGCCTTTGCGGAATCGCTACCGGGCGACGCTGGTGGCGAGTTATTTCGGCTTTTTGGTCGAGGAAATGGTCGAAGAGGATTTTCCGGTGCCGGAGGTGGCGGATTTACTGGGGCGGGCGCTGGACTTTTTACAGGAGAAGGATGCGGGGATGAAGGAACTGCTCTTTTTTGAAAGTGAGCTTGCCAAAATCGCGGGATCTGATGGATTTAAGGCACAGGAGGTCAAGGACTTGGGTGAGAAATCAGGCTTTCGGGCGCGCTGCGTGAAAATGCTTGCCGAGTGATTTCTTACTGGATATATCCGTAACTACAACGTAACTTCATCACATGTTCAACGCACACAGCAAGGAATCGGGCACCACGAACTTACTCCATATGTTGGAAAGTCGGGTCGAATCTCTCATCGAAAAAGGCCGCTTCGAGGAAGCCCGGGAAACGGCGGAGGCCGCGGTGAGTAAAGCGCGTTCCTTGCATGCGTCGGGCGATAACGGGATCGTGGAACTGGCTCTCTCTCTGGAGGTCATGGGGGATTTGCTGCGCCAGTCCGGAGACTATCACGAAGGGCGCGAAGCCTACGAAGAGGCCTTGGAATTGCTGCGCAAACAACGGGCGAACCACGAGCAGCGCGGCCGCGTGAGCGCGAGCCTGGCCGTTTTGAATGACCTTGATGACATGCCGGCCGAGGCCAAGCGATTTTACGAACGGGCCATTGCCCACTTCCGCCGTCTTGACCCGCCCGCTTTGCTGGATATCGCGGATTTGAGCAACAACCTGGCGTTTTTTTACGACGCTGAAGGGAATTTCGAAGAGGCGGAAGGCCTCCTGCTCGAAGCTTTGAAAATCTCTCACGAAGAGCTGGGCAGTGAGCACGAACAGACCGGACTCGTCTGTAACAATTTGGGGGGGCTTTACTACCGTTATGGTCAGTTTGAGCAAGCGCGTGAGATGCACATGATGGCGCTCGATGCCCGTTTGGCTTCGCTCGGCGAAAAACATGCCGATACCGCGCAGTCCTATGCCAACCTCGCTTTGGTGCATGCCACGATGGAAAATCGCGAACGGGCGCAGAA
>JAUTCQ010000022.1 GCA_030673845.1 Verrucomicrobiota bacterium JB022 | reverse complement strand
AGCCAAGGCGAAGGCCCAAAACATCGCCGCTTGAAGCGCAAGAAGTCATCGCGGTCATAAACGTCATACCGATGAAAGCTATCACAACTATGACAGCTTACACGTCCAGCCCGTAGTGACGGCGCTTGGCGTGACGCTTACGCTAAGAATGAGGCATAGCAAAAGCAGCCGCAGTATACGCAAGGAGCGCTGCGGCTGAGCTGAAAAAACGAGCGCCGTGGACTTGCTAGCGGGCGCGTCGGCTGCGGTAGACTGCGAAGCCCAGTGCGGAAACGCCGAGCAGCATGGCAGTCGTGCGCGGCTCCGGCACGGCAGGAGGCGCGTCGCCGACCAAGAAGTGCACGTCGAAGGTGCCGGTGGGGACGGCGATGCCATTGATCGTACCATTGACGGCCAGGTTGATCGTATATTCGCCCGGTTCGCTGAAGCCCCAGGCGTAGTGCACGTGCTGGCCGTTGTTCAGGATAAAGCTATCGCTGGCCATCATGACGTCGTGGTGGCTGCTGAATACGGGATTGAGACCGCCGAAGACGCCATAATTCCACATCCCGAACATAGCGCCGGCAGGGCCTTCGAAGCCCAGAAACGAGATTTCGATGCTCGCACCATCGAAGATCGCCAGATCGTTGGTTGCGCCATTGTGGCTGCCGCCGATGCCGTAGCCGCTGAAGCCGAGCCACGGCACGCTGGGCTGCTGGGTCTGGTCGATCAGCCAGGCGTCGGAGCCTTGGGGCCCGAGGATCGAGAAGTCGCCAAAGCCGGAGCCGACCAGCGAGTCGCCGGGGGAAACGATCTGGGCGTCTTCGTCGAGGTGAAAGACCGCGGCGTTGAGCGAATAAACAGTGTCTGGGAAAGAAGGCCCGGTGTAGTTACCGGTCGCTTGGAAACCCGTTTCGGCGGAGTAGCCGAGGTTAAGGTCGATATGGCCGTCACCGATCAAGGTGTTGGCATTGCTTTGAGCCAGCGGCAGCAGGGCCGCGGCGGAGAACGCGATTGTCTTGAGCATGATGTAGAGCGATTGGGAGAAGCCGGGCGGAGCTGCCGCCGGGCTGGGTTGAAAATTCTGATGCGGGTTTAGCGCGCGATGGTGGCGCGGCTGCGGCGGCGCCAGGCGATGAAGCCGAGTGCGGCTGCCCCGGCAAGGGCGGCGGTCGTGGCAGGCTCCGGCACCACCGCAAAATTGTAGGTAGCTTGGGTGGAGACGGGCGTGCCTCCTTGCAGGGCCGCAATCTCGAAGGTGATCGAATAGAGCCCGGGCTGCGTGAACGCGAAGTTAGCGTGGATGTGGTCGGCAGAGTCGAGGTCGAGCGTCAGCAGGTCGCTGCTGTCGATGCCGTTGGCAGTCGACATGAAAAAGGAGGGGTTGAAACCCGCGAAGGTATAGATCGAGAAGTCTCCACCGGCTGGCATCGACGCGCTCACGAGTGAAAGGGTGAACAGGTTGTCGTCGAAGGCGCCCAGCGTGATCTCTTCGCCGCCAATGCCCAGGAAGGGTGCATTCAGGGCGGCCGCACCGCCTGCTCCCGCGTTCGTCTCGGGCAGTAGCCAGAAGGTCTCGCCCGCATTGGCGCCCAAGGGATCCCAGGCGGTGCCGGTAGGACGGCCACCGATGGACGTGATGTAATCGGCGGTGCTCTGCGGCACGACGATGCGCACATCTCCCGGTTCGAATTCGGCTTCTTCGGCCAACGGGCTGCCGTTGACGACGGCACCGGCCGAGAGGTGGACGTGGGGCTCCAGTTCGCTGCCTTCACCCAGCCCGATGTCGCCGTGGCCCGAGAGGTAGGAGATGGCGGCGGACGTGGGAGACGTGAGCGCCACGAGCAGCGTGGCAAGGCCGAGGACCCGCTTGGAGGATGCGAGTTGTGTTGTATCTGAGGTCTTCATAGGTAATGGTAGAGAAGGTGCAAAAAGAAGCGGTCATATCTTTTAAGGCGGATCCAACCCTTGCGGCGCGGATCCGGGAGTTGCCAAACAGCTCGCAGTTCATCCGGGCGGCTATCTTGGCCGCCCTAGACAACACCTGCCCGTTGTGCCGTGGGCAGGGCGTGATCTCCCTGCATCAGCGCGAACACTGGGATGCCTTTATGGCGCACCACCGGGTGGACCCATGTCCGGACTGTGGCGGTGTGCAGATCGTCTGCGAACACGAGGGCGAAGAGCAGGCGCACGTGCACGACCACGGCCACGGCCACGCTTGATCAGAGCCCTTCGCCTTCCGGCCTTTGCAGTGTAAAGAACAGCGGCTCGTCTGTAGCCGGAATCGTCGCTTGCTGAGCTGAGCCTGTCGCCGGGATGACCTCGCGCATGGTCCACTGGTGCAGGTCATGAGACTGCCAGAGTGTGACTGGGCCACCAGTAGCATCCGCTTGCCAATGCAGGACGACTGCCCCCGTTTCCGCGCTCGCCTGGAGCGGCGCGGTGAGGATGGGGTCGCTCGGCTCTACCTGAAAGTGTAGGGTGGCTTGCGAAGAGATCCGCTCCCCTGAATCACGGAGGTAGCCATAGCATTCGAAAGTGAGGTAATAGTCGCCCGGGGCGGTAAACGACCAGTTGTAGTGCGTGTGCGAGCTGGCGTTGATCGGCGCAATCAAGTCTGCCTCATCGATGCCATCCACGGTGCTGCAGCGGAAGGTAGGGGCTCCGAAATTATCGGTCGTATATAGCGCGAATTCGCCCCCGGCGTCCGGCCCAGAGCCCGACATGGCGATCAGCTGCAATCCAGCTTGGCCTGAGCCGAAAACAGGGGCCGGAGGCAAGGGGCGCAACAGGTTTGCATCCAGTGCCCCCCGCGTCCCAAGCCACAGAAGATCCGGGTTCGAGGTTTGAGGGAGTAGCCAGACGATTTGCCCCGCCGCCGCCCCAATGGGAGCCCAGAGCGCGCCTGACGGCTGTACGGTCTGGGCGTCGGGGAGGGCGACCAAAGTGGTGTTTTTCAGCCCAAGCTCCTCGTTTGTCTCGGGGTGAAACGGACGGAAGATCAGGCCCGTCTCTTCGTGATGGACGAGCCGCAAATCCACATGGCCGGTGATGAAGCGTTGCCACGGCCCAGCCTGAAGCGATGCGGCGGCGAGTGGAATCAAGAGTAAGGAGCGAAAGAAAAGCATAAAAGATGGCTTGCAGGTGGAGGGGACATCAGAAAAGAGTTCCGCGTGGTATTACAAGGTAATATTTTACGCTGGGGTTTTGTTCTCGGTGGCTCCTGGGCAAGTCTTGCCGCTCAAGAGACCGCTTCCGAAGTGGTGGAATTGGCCCCCGTTGCGGTGGAAGCCGAGCGAATGCGGGCCGTGTCGGCGCTGCTGCCACAGCCTGCGCTGGAGGTGGACCGCAGCGCCCTGCCTGCGGCTGATTACGCCAATCTCGGGGAAGCCTTGAGCGCGTTGCCCGGCGTCCATACGAGCAGCTTCGGCCCGGCGGTAGGCCGGCCTGTCATTCGCGGCTATTCTGGCAAACGCGTGGAGATGGTGGGCGACGGCCTCGCAATGGGAGACGCCTCGGCCGCTGGTCCCGACCACGCCGTTGCCTTGGATCCCCGTTTGATCCGCAAGGTTACCATTGTGCGCGGCCCGGCTAGTCTCCTCTACGGCGGCAGTGCGGTTGGCGGAGCCGTCGATGCCGAGACGAGCCTGTTTCCGCTGGGCAACACGGAGCAGAGGGCCACGGCCCAAACTGAAGCCGCTTACGACAGTGCGGGGGACGGCTGGCTAGGGCATCTGGCGGTAGAGACTCCATCCCCGGCCGGTTGGTGGAGCGTGCAAGGGCTTTCGCGCAGCGCGGGCGACATCAACATTCCGGGCCTTGCGCGTCGGACGGACGTGCCGCATGGCCATAGTCACGGCAACAGCCAGTTGACCGAGGAACCGAACCCCGATGGCACGTTGCCCAACAGCTACCAGCAATCGCAAACCGGCCTCGTGGGGTGGCGGTATCCCGGCAAAAAATGGCAGGTGTCGGCCGGGGCAGTCTTCTACCGCAACGAATATGGCGTGCCCTTCCACAGTCACGCCGACTCCACCGACTCCACCACGGTTGACGTCAACTCTGCCGTGATCGACATGCGCCAGAATCGCCTCCTGACCGAAGCCGATGTGGAATGGACCGAAGGACTGACCAGCCACCTGCGCTTCGGCTATACCGACTACGCGCACGACGAGCGGGATGCCGGCCGCATCGCTTCACAGTATGGGATCGACACGCACGAACTACGGTTGGAGACATTGCTCAGCTTGCCTGATGCACCGTGGCGTCTAGCGGTGGGGGCGCAGGGCAAGCGCGAGATTTTTCGCTCCAGCTCCGCCACCAATCGCGATGGCACCGTCTTCCCGGCGACCGAATCGACCGATTTGGCGGGCTTCGGCGTCTTCAGCGCTTCCTGGCGCGAGTGGGACTTCGTCGCCGCTGGTCGCATTGAGCACCACGAGTTGGAGCTGATCGACTTTCCGGGCTATGGCAAAGGCTACACGCCTCAGACTTACGCCGCCAGCATCACCCGCCGCCTCCCGGCCGGCTGGGAGTTGGGCCTGCACCAGACGTGGCTGGAGCGTGCGCCGACGGCGGAAGAACTCTTCGGCAACGGCGGGCACGTGTCGTCCGGGCTGTTCGAGCGCGGGTCCGTTTTTCAGTTCCCTTCCTTTTACTTCGAGACGGAAAAAGGGCAGGGGACCGAGCTGGAACTGAGCTGGATCCACACGCGAGCCAGTGTCAGTCTCGCCGGCTATTACCAGGAATACGATCGCTACCTCTTTCTCCAGCGCAGCGAGTACACCGACGATCCTACCGGCCTCCCGATCTTCGAACACCGGCAGCAGCCCTCGACACGCAAGGGTTTTGAAGTGGTGGCGCGTCTCTTCGACCCAGCTTTCGGATTGGAGGGCCTGTCGCTTGAGGCAGGAATGGACGCCGTGGAGGCCACTTATAAACGCCTGCAAGACGGCGACGATGGCCCCTTGCCACGGATTCCTCCGCTCCGCTACTGGCTCGAAACTACCTACCGCTGGGCAGACTGGAAGGCGCGGGTGCGCTGGACCCATGCCGAAGCCCAGCGAGACGCCGACCTGAACTCAGAAACAGCCACGCCTGCCTACGACCGCCTCGATTTGAGCCTGCAACGCACTTGGGGACTGGGCCGGTTTGAGATCATCGCCGCTGCCGCCCTGCAGAACGCGACCAACGCCACGATTCGTCACCACACCTCTTTCCTCAAAGACGTGGCACCCGAAGCCGGCCGACACCTCGTGCTCAGCCTGAGCGCCGCCTACTGAACCCTTCCACCCTTTTGAAGATGATGAATCACACACGTAAACTACCCGTTACGGTGCTGTCCGGCTTTCTCGGAGCCGGCAAGACAACCCTGCTGAATCACATTCTGAACAACCGCCAAGGCCTCCGTGTCGCGGTGATCGTCAACGACATGAGCGAAGTCAATATCGACGCCCGCCTAGTGGAAGAGGGTGGGGCTGCTCTCAGCCGTCAGGAAGAAAAGCTCGTCGAGATGAGCAACGGCTGCATTTGCTGCACCCTGCGGGATGACCTGTTGGCGGAAGTGCGCCGCCTCGCGCAGGAAAGGCGTTTCGACTACCTGATTATCGAATCGACGGGCGTGTCTGAACCCCTTCCGGTGGCGGAAACCTTTTTCTTCCGCGATGAACACGGTTTCAGCCTGGAGGACGTTGCGCGCCTCGACACAATGGTGACGGTCGTTGACGCGGCGAACTTCCAGCGCGATTTCTCGACCTCGGCCCGGCTGAAAGACAGAGGGCAAGCCGTGGGCCCCGAAGACCAACGCAGCATCCTCGACCTGCTGGTGGACCAAGTCGAATTCGCCGACGTCATCCTCCTGAACAAGATTGACACCGTCACCGAAGAGGAGAAGCAGCTCATTATCGCCCGCCTCAAGGCCCTGAACAGCCGTGCCGACCTGATTGAGATGGAACGTGGCAAAGTAGATCCATGTGCGATTCTCAACACTGGCAAGTTCAGCCTCGAGGATGCGGAACAGATACCTGACTGGCTTAAACTGGCCCCGGGCGAACATGTCCCGGAGACCGAAGAATACGGCATCACAAATTTTGTCTATCGGGCTCGACGGCCGTTTCACCCGCAGCGCCTGCGGCAGTGGTTTGCACAAGACTGGCCCGGCGTAATCCGTTCCAAAGGCTTCTTCTGGCTTGCCACCCGCATGGATTACGTTGGCCTTTGGTCGCGCGCCGGAGCTCAGTCGGACGTCAGCCTCGCTGGCAAGTGGTTCGCCGCCGTGCCGCGTCACTACTGGCCGCAAGACGAGGACGAGCTGAAGAGCGTCCACACCAACTGGACGGAACCCCACGGCGACCGCCGTCAGGAAATCGTTGTCATCGGCTTTGTTGGCCAGATGGACGAGGCCAGCCTGCGCGCAAGCTTCGACACCTGCCTGCTGACGGACGCGGAAATGAACAAGGGCCAACGCGTCTGGCAAAACTTTCCAGATACGCTTCCACGATGGATCGGCTAGTTGTCTCGCCGTGAACGACGAGTTCTTCGCGCGTTTTGGCCTTGCGACACTCTGCGTCAACTCGCGCCAATTCGTGGCGTGAGGTTCGATTCCCGCTCTCTCCGCCACTTTATTACCAGTGACTTGCGGCATTTTTTTCGTGTCACAGAAAATGGTAAATCTGACCGTAGCGCAACGGATGATTTTGATTCTGGCTCTGGATTCACGGGCTTAGGTATTCCTGTTCGATTCCTGGCTGCCGCAAAGCGGCATCGCATACCTTGACGCGATTTTCAGCAACCTTGTTGTCTTGGCCCTCACTCCACTCGCACCTTAAAGGTCACGCGGCCGAGGGCGGCGGGGGCGAGATCGCCAGCGAAGACCCAGCGCACGGGGCCGCTGTCGTTGACCGATGGCAGGGTGCGGCTGTCGACACTCAGGCCGGCGGGTAGAAGCACCTCGTTGGCTTCAACAAAGACGGAAAACACGGGAGTCTGGTCCGACAGGCGGATCTGGCGCACAGGACCGCTGCCCAGATTCTCGAATTCGAGCGTATAGGTCAGCGTTTCGCCCGGCGCGGCGAGCGTCTTGTCGACCGTCTTGCGGATGACGAGGTTCGCGTCGGTGCTGGAGATGTAGACGCGGTCGTTGACGGTGCGGGTGGCGTTGATCCCCGTCGCGCCGAAGACCATTTGCGCGTCGATGGCAAAGGCGTGCTGTGCGCCGTCGGCATCGGTGAGGGGCACGAGATATTTCACCAGCACTTGCACTTCATCGCCCGCGTTGACGCTGATGGGAGCGGTGAGAGAGGGCTCGCCCGCGTCGTAGCTTCCGTTTTTGTTGAGGTCGTGGAAAAGCGCGACCGTGTCGGCGCTGGTCTCGCTGTCGAGCCCACGGGCGGAAAACGTGACCTGGCCCGGTGCGCCCGCCGTAAAGCGGTGCCAGATCCAGACGGCGTCGCCGGGGGCGGCTGCGTGCTGGGCATCGGGCTGGAAGGTCGGGTGGTCTGCGAAGCCCCAGCGCAAGCCCGTATAGGGGGCCGAGGCCGCGTTGAAGGCGAACGAAAGCGTATTGCCGCTGAAGCTGCCGCCGCTGTTGCCAGCGTTGCCGCTTACCCGCTCGGTTTCGCGCGCTGGCTCGACTGTGACGACGATCATCTCGCTGGCCGCGAGCCCGCCCGGCAAGAAGGCCGAGAAGCTGCCGTCGGCGGCGGTGGTGCCGCTGGCGAGCGTACTGCTGTCGGCTTGGCGCACGATGCTCCAGCGCGCCGCCGAGTAGCCAGTTTCGCCGCCATTCTGGACGCCGTCGTAGGCGGTGCCGCCACCGATGCCGTGGTCGTAAAAGGCGAGGCCTTGCAGTTGATACCCCGTGCGGAGGCCGAAGTTGATGCCGTTGAGGTCGCCGCCGAGTCCAATGGCGGTCAGGCGCTCGCCGTTGCCGGATTCGGTGTAGGCGTAGCCGGAGATCGCGACCGGGGTGACGTCGCTCAAGGTCGCATTGTCGTCGACGATGATGCGGTAGGCGCCCGCTTTGAGCCCAGTCAAGGTGTAGCTACCCGTGACGGGGTCTACGGTCGCTTGCGCCAGTGCGGTCGTGCCGGTGCCATCGAGGGAAATAGCTTTGGCGTAGAGCGCGAGGCCCGTGCCGTTTTCATCGGAGCCTCGCGTGCCGTTGCCGTCCAGATCCTGATACACGTAGCCCGACAGGTTGTAGGTGCAGGACTGCTGGGCGCCGTTGACGGATACGTCGGCTTCGCCAATCCCGATGCCCAGGGCCTGCAGCAGCGGATCGACCACGCCGGCGAGGATCGTCACCAGAATCGGATCGAGCACGTCCGGCACAATCGTCTGCAGGGCGGGGACCAGCACTCCCAACAGGAGATTAAAGGTCGAATTCAGCAAGCCGCCCACCAGTGGGGCCTCGGTTTTTACCTCCAGAGACAGCGACTGCAGGAGCGTGCTCAAGAGCGTATCGACGACGACGGCGCTGGTGCCGGCTGTCTGCTCCTCCGGGTAAGGCCCGAAGAAGGTCAGCATTTCCTGAAACGGGGCGGTGCCCAAGGCGTAGCCCGACACGTTGATATTGGCCGCAACGGGGATGCCGATGACCGTTACATTGACTCCGCCGATCTTGGCCTTCGTCAGGTCGGTCGCTTGGTTGACGGGCCGGTCGAGGTCGAAAAAGAGCGCCGGGTCGATGTAGCCGGCATACAGGTTGGTGATCCCGGGGGTCACGTTCAGCTCCACTACGGGAGTGTCGGGATTGACCGACACGAGGGTGGCCGAGGCCGGGGTCAGATCGAAATAAAGGTCGAGCTGGCCAATCTGCGCGGTGAGGTTGGTTACGCCTATCGGCAGGCTGAGCACCGAGAGCTGCGTCGAGAGGCCGATGTTGACGAGGTCGACATGGAGGTAGATGCGCAGGGCGGCACCGTAGAGCGTCATGCCGGTGGGGCCGCATCGGTAGAGCGGGGGCGTGCCGCCCACGGCGATCTTGATCTGGTTGACGACGCCACCGAGGCCGATCGCGCTGCCGCTGATGGTAATCGGAGTCGGCGTGGTAACGGCGGCATCGTGATTGAGCACGAGCACGGCCCCGGTGATCAGGTCGAAGACGTTGAAACGTGCGTCGGCTACTTCCCCGCATTCCACACAGACATCGAGGTATTCGCTCAGGCGGATGGTGCGGATCGGCGTGGCGAGTGCCAGCTTGCGTGCGGCACCGGCCGCGACCAGGTCGCCTTGGGCGGTCAGGAGATCGGCCTGTGCATTGAGGATCTGGGCCAGCGTCAAGTCGCTTTCCAACACCTGATCGGGGCCGCCTGCGCCGACTTGGGCCGACAGGAGATTGAGGTAGTCGACGAGGTTGACGTCGGCCTGCATCAGCGAATCCCATTCGACTGCCGTCAGGTTGACGTTGGTGCCGAGCAGGCCGCCCAGCAGGGCGTTGAGGATCGGGCTCTTGGTCGAGTCGACGCTGAGCAGGCGACCGGCGAGGCTGACGCACCCGGTTTGCACGCAGTCTTTGGCCATGGCAGATGGGGCGCCGAAGACCAGGACGATCCAGCTCAGGAAAAGGATGAGGGGGCGGGGCATGGCTTTAATCACGGCGCTTGATCCAGGAAAGGATGGATTCGTCGAAGGCCCAGCGGATGCCGATGCGGAAGCCTTCTTGATGATCTTCGTAACGGTCGAAATCGCGGTCGGTGAAGCCACTGAAGTTGTAGCCGGCAATGAGGCGCGTGCTGTCGCCCAGACGCACCCCGATTTCGGGGCCGTAGCTGTAGCGTTGGCCGCCGCCGGCGTCTGCCAGCACGTAGCCGCGCAGGCCGATGTCGAAGCGTTCGGTAATGTCGCGGCTCACCCGGGCACCGATGAGGTGGCCGAAGTGGTCGAAGCTGCCGATGTCCGCCAGGTCTTCCTGGTTGAACTTCAGTGCGTAGTGCAGCGACCAGTCGAAATCGCGACCCTCGTAGTGCAGGTCGGTCATCAACTGGTGGATGTTGCGGGTATCCAGCTCGTGCTCCTGACGGAACTCGTAGCGGGCGAGCCAGGTGTAGGGAGATTCGGCGCCGGGGCGGTAGGCCGTGCCGGTGAGGGCACGCCAGCGATAGGTGTCACCGGTGTCGGGGCGGTCTGAAGTCTCGTAGACCATGATGCCGCGGCCAAAGACGGTCCACTGCTCAGTCAGGCGCAGGCCCGCACCCACTTGGGCGAGATAGCGGTCGCTGTCTTCGCGGTGGCGGTATTCCGCGCGGGAATTGGCCTTCCAGTCGGCATCGTCGGCCGATTCGTAGGAGACGGTGGTGGCGAGGCTCGCCTGCTCGTCGCCGCGCAAAGGCGTGGTGCGCTCAAAGGTGGTGCCGACCGAGGCATCGCCCGGTAGCGTCCAGCGGCGGCGCATGCCCAGCGCGCTTTCGAGGTTGCCGCCCTCAAACTCCTCTTCGCCGCGCAGCTCGTGGAAGGCCCGCCCGCCGTCCTTGAGGCGACGTTCGAGGCCCCAGAGGGTCGTGTGGCGCTGCAGACGCTCGTCGAGGTCGAAGCTCACCCCGGGTTGCGAAGTCCACTCGTGGCGCAGGTAAGAGCGGAACTGCCAGGGCAGCTCCTGGTTGGCTTCAAAGTTGACCTGGCGCGCGTCGGAGCGTTCGAGGTCTTGCAAAGCCTGGATGCTCAAGTCGGTCGGCAGCGAGAAATTGAGGCGGGTTTGCGCGGTCACTCCCAGTGCGTTGGAATCGACCTGCCCGTTGGTGTATTCGTCCTCGCGCTCCACGTGGCGGAAGAGGATGCCCACGCGGCTGTCGTCGCCCACAGGCGTCTGGGCGCCAAGCTCGTAGCCAAAGCGCTTCACGTCCTCCAGCGGGCGCTCGGTCCACACGCTGCGGCCCTGCAGGCGCAGACGGTTGCTCACGTTGTAGGCAAAGTCGAGGCTGGCCTCGTCGCGCCCGCTGAGCGTGGCGGCAGAGGGGTTGGTGAAGCCTTCGTCGATGGAGGAAAAGTGTGCGCCCGCTTCGAGCTTCGTGCCCGACCAGGTGTAGTCAAAGCGGTAGGCATCGCCGTCGATCGACTGCATCTCTGGGCTCAAGGCGCTGCTCGTGGCCCATTCGGCCTCCAGGGTGGAGTTGCTGGTCACGGGGATGGAGGCAAAGGCGCCGTAGAGGTCGCCTGCGGCATCTTCGCCCAGGCCGTTGGTGGCCGTCACACCAATCGTCAGGCCCGAGTCGCCCGCCCAGATGAGGTCGCCGCCGCTGCTCCAGCCATTGGAGGTGTCGGAGGTGCTCTCGTAGGTGATGAGCAGCGATTGCGGGTTCAAGTCGGGGTCGAGGCTCGCGAGCGGCTCCAGCAGGTAGATTTCGCCGTTTTCGTGGTCTACTTCGTAGTCGAGGTAGCGGTTCAGGATCTCTTCCCGCACGATGTCGTTGGCCGTGGCGCGGTCGCGCACGATCAAGGTGATCTGGACCGAGCCGGGCTCGATGGATTCGCCCACCGCGTAGGGGCCGGATGTGCCGTCGCCCTGCAGCTCGACGCTTTGAAGCCCGCCGCTGCTTTCGGCGGCCCAGCCGTAGGCGGTGAAGCCACCGGCGCTCAATTCGGTGCGCACGCCCGTCACATTGCGGCGGAAGCGCGTGATCTCGCGGAACGGTGCCTGGCCGGAGCCCACGGTGAACTCGCCCCATTCGGCAAACTGCTCGTGCCAGTCGAGGCGGCCATACCACGGGCTGCGGGAGACTGCCCCGTAGCCATTGACCGAATTGTCGCCAAATACGGGGTAACGGGCCTGGCCGTCGAGCGTGTGCAGGCTCTGGTCGAGGCCGTCGCGCTCGGAATCGTAGCCGATCTTCAGCTGGGCGTTTTCGGAGATGCTGCCTTCGCCATAAAACGCGACGCGGTCTTTTTCGCCGTTGAGGCGCTCGGGCAGGTAAAGCGGTTGGTCTTCGGCCGCGTCGTGGTGGCGCTTCCAGTCAAAAGCGCTGCCATCGTATTCCGCCGCCACGAGGCCCGTGAGCATAAAGGGGCGGGCGTCGGTGGCAAAGCGCTGCTCGGCGGTGGCGGTAAGGTCGCCAAAGCTCACGCTGAGGTGCTGGCGGGTCACTTCGTCGGCGCTGCGGAAGGTAAAGACGCTCTGGCCGTCGTTCACGACCGTCTGGAGGCCGGGCGCGGCGGGGTCGAGGTCGGGCTGGGTCCAGCGGATCCCCTCGTCGGCCAGCGTGATCTCGTGCCGCCCAAAGACGCGGTTGCCTTCGGCATCGAACAATTCGACCACGGCAGCCGTTGTGCTGTCGGGCGCGGCGACCGGGTCCACCGGGCTCAGGCGGATCGTAGCGGGCTTGCCCGGCACGAACACGCTGCGGGTGGCGCGGCCACGCTCGTTGCCAAAACCGTCGCGCTGCACCCAGGCGATGGTGTGGCGGCCCGGCTCCAGCTGGATACCCGCAAACTCCCACAGTTCGATGCCGCGCTCCTGGTCGACTACGCGGGCACCGAGGTGCTTCGGGTCCACCGGCCGCTCGTCGACGAGCAGGATGTATTGGGCGCCGGCCTGGCCTTTGGCGCGGATGGCAAGGGTGGGGGGCACGCGCTGGCCATCCTGCAGATCGAGAATGGCGAGGCTGCGGTCGAGCTTAGGCATGCGTTCCTGGGCCTTTTCGGCACCTTGGGCCAGCCACGGCTCGGCTTCCTCCTTGCTCAGTGCAGGCGGCTGGGGCGCGCGCTGGCTGGGGGAGTGGGGCAGGCCGGTGCGGGCCACGATGTCGCGGTTTACATAGCTCGTATCTTCGGCGGTAAAAGACCGCTGCAGGGCCTGGGAAAGTTCATTGGTGGCCTCTGCCGCTTCCTGGACGGCGGGGAGGTCTTTCTCGGGCACAATGAGGCCAAAGTCGGCCACCCACAGCTCACCCGGGAAGCCTTCGAGGATCCGGCCCATGCCGCCGAGCACCTGACGCGCGTTGAGGCTCTTGGTCGTCCAGCCTTCGGGGAGGGTCGCCGGGTCGAGGCGGATCAAGTGCACGTGATCGGAAATCTGGTCGAGGTGGTAGCGGCCCTGGCGGTCGGTGCGGACCATACGGCCATCTTCCATTACGAGCACAATGCCTTCGAGGCCGGGCTCACCCTTTTCGCGGGAGCCGTTGGCGTTGAGGTCGGCAAAGACCTGCCCCGTCAGCGTGTGCGTGGCGGCAAACAGCTCGTGCGTCACTTCCACCGAAGCGCTGGTCGGGTTGCTGTTCACCCGGTTGTCGACGCGGGAGAATGCGCGGGCGACGTTGACCCAACGGCCTTCGGAGACGGTGTTGGCGACGCGCACGTGGTAGACGATCTGCACCGTGTCGCCCGAGTTGATGTTGCCGACCGGGATCATCCAGCCGCCATTGTGGGCGTAGGGACGCTCCGGCAACGTCCGCAGCCTGCCATCCAGCTTGCGGCGTACGGTGTCGCGCTCGAGGTGGAAGCCCGGGGCCGGGCGGTCGAAGATCACCACGTCGGAGAGGAGGGCGTTGGTCGAGTTGCGCAGCGTCAACTCGTAGCGGACGAGTTCTCCCGCCTGCACGGTCGGGTCTTCGGCACGCTTTTCGAGGAAAAGGCCGTCGATTGGCTTGGGGTCGATCGGAATATCGAAATCGACGGCATCGCCACTATGTGCGAGCCAGAAAGCTTTGCCGTAGGAGCCCATCGGGTCGACCCGGCGCCACGAGGGCAATTCCTGCTCTGTCATCGCGCTGGGCCAGGCGTATCCAGCCGGGGGCACGACTTCGATGAGGTGGAGGCCGCCATCGGTCCCGCAGGCCAGCAGGAAGTCCCCGTCGGGTTCGGTGATCGACTCGCTGAAGGCGGAGGACGTTTGTGACGCCGGAGCCGGGTTGGCAGCATCGAATGTCTGGATCGAGGGCCTATCGCCATCGGAATGCACCATGCGGACCAATACGCCTTCAATGGCATCACCCGTCAGGGAATCGAAGACAATACCGGGCTCGATGATCCAGATCAATGCCGTGACAGTTCCACCGTTGAGGCAGCTCTCGACTGATGCAGTCGCGTATTCATCGCCCACAATCACCAACACGCCGTCTTCGGCTTCGGTCACAGCCTCTTCGGGTTCGGCCGTCGGCAGCGGTTGGGCGTTGACGAAAATCCCTGTGTTTGGCCCCGTCTCGACGAGCAGGACCGTTTCGCGGTCACCGGTCGTCGGTGCGGTGATCACTGCCGTCGTGGTTTCGATCTCGAAGCGGTCGAGATTGCAGGCGGCCAGCGAGGCGCTAAGCACCAGGGGGAGCCCAACCGTAGCTTCTTCCAGCAGGCGGTCGTCATCCTCCGTGGGCGTGAAGCGTACCGTGGGCGCGGTTCCGGTCAGCTCGGCCTCGACTTCCTCCGTCGGCAGTTCGCGGTAGCTGACGCTGGGCGCTCCGGTCAGGAGATACGCGCGGTTGCGGATCGCTGGCACCACTGCGGGGTTGGCCCAGAGGGTGAGGTCGAAGCTGGCGGTGCCGCCCACCTCGGGCAGAGCGGGCATGAAGATGCCGACCATCGCGATGCTACGCTCCAGCCCACTGGCGGAGGTCTGCCAACTGCCCTCGAAGTCGTCGTGCAAGGCATAGACGATTTGGCCGCCAGCTACGTTTTCGATGCTCACAAACTCGGTGCCGCTGGGCAACGGGTCGATGAGCAGGAAGCCGCGGCGCAGGTTGCCGTCGATCATCACATCGCGGGAGACGGCGGTGCTTTCGGTCTCCCGGGTGTAGGCGACGCGGAAAGCGGCATAGCCGTTGGTGCCATCGGCTCCGGGCAGCAGCATCTTGCGCGGCATGGCCAGCTGGGGCGCGGTGATGCGGATCGTATCGTTGACTTGGGCGCTCCAGCCGTTGGCGGAGGTGGCACCCAAAACAAGGGAAAGGGTTTGGTCGAAGTCGACCGTTTCGGCCACGGTGGCCTGCAGGAGCAAGGCGATGCGCTGGCCAGGCAAGACGGTGAGCGGCCACCCCGCGGAGAGGGGCGTGTCATCCACATCGATCTGCCCATTGGCGTTGCGATCGACGAAGAGCCTCCAGGTATCCACGGTGGCGGCATCGTAGGAGAGGGAAAATGTAGCCGTGCCGGCAGCGTTGCCGCGGTTCTCGATCCAGTGGGAGAAAACGACGCGGGCGCCAGGATTGGCCGTCTGGCTTTGATCATCGCCCACAAACAAGCGGGCGGTCGCGGTAAAAGTGACGGTAACCGACTCGGAGGAGACGGAACCGGAGGCATCGCCGACCACAAAATTTGCCCAGGCAGTGTTCTCGATCAGGCTCTGCGCAGTGAGCAGGGCGCAGCATGGCAGGACGAGTAGCCAGGTGAGAATGAGGGCACGCAGGGGAATCATGGCAGGATGCAGGATCGGGCGATGAGGAGAGAAGGGGGCGGGCGGGTGAGGCCCGCCCCCGGGTTGGTGAATCGTTAGAGACTCAAGACGTCGGGACTACTCGATGCGCACACCGAATGTCACGGTGGCGGTCTGCGAGGGTTGCAGGGTGCCGATCGCGAAGACCAGCGTCCCGGCAGCGCCGTCGGCCGGCGTGCTGGAGACGGAGCCGCGGTCGGTCGCAGCGGCAGCCGAAGTCGTGTAGGTGGTGAACGACGGGGTGGCGTCGAACACTTCCACGCTGTTGGCGTTTTCCGTGCCCAGGTTGGTCACGACGATCTGGTAGAGCACGTTCACGCCCGGCGTGGCACCGGTGGTGATCGGGGAGGTGCTGTAAGGCGCGTCAGGGACGCCATCGAGGTCGACGTCGAGGGCCTGGCGCTTTACCAGCACGATCTGATCGCTCACGACCTTGGTCAGGTCCGTCGTGGCCACGAGGGCAGGGACAGTCGTCGTGTAGCTGCCGTTGACGGTTTGCACCGTGAGGGTGGTGGCGTTGGAGGCGCCTTGGGCCACGCCGATCTGCGCGAACACCTTCACGAAGAGGCGCACCGTGTCGCCCGGGTTGAGCGGGCCGACTGCGTCGAGGTTTTCGACCACGGGATCGCCGCTGCCGAGCATGCCGTCGTCGTTGGCGTCGTAGTAGACGACGCTGGTGAACTCGCCCATGCTGTCGCTGGAGCTGAGGCTGATGGAGCTGACGACACCGTCGCCTTCCATTACGTTACCTTCGTTGCGCAGCAAGTGGGCATAAACTACCGAACCACCGGCGTAGACCTTGCCTTCGTTCTTCGGGTTGATCGAGAGCATACGCGCCGCGTTGACGAGGATGCTGTTGTGCAGCGTGTCGCTGGCACCCGTGTTGGGCGAGTAGGCCTGGAAGTAGAGGGACGTCTCGCCAGCGGCGGTGCCAGCGGGGACCGTCACATCGGCATACACCACCTGGCTGATGCCGGCGGCGAGCACTTCCGTGGCGCTGATGCGCGCACCGGCGGCATTGACGAAGCTGACCGTCCAGCCGGCAGGGAGCGTCTCGGCGGCGAAGGTGCCGTCGGTACTCACGCGGAGGCGGTAGTTGTCGGAGATGCTGCTCGTGTTCTTCAGGTAGAGCGTGACGCGGGTGGTGCTGCCGGGGTTGACCGGGGTGGAGAGGACGGAGAGGGCTTCCGGTCCGGGCCCGAAGCCAGGGGCGGTCGGGTCGTCCAGATTGTTCATCACATCCATCGTGCTGCCCACGATCTGGCTCAGGGTGTCGACGACCGTGGCGGTGATCGACGGGTCGTTGATCGAGATCGCCGTCTTGGCCACGGTGTAGCCGGTGCTGCCAGCCACGTTGTTGGGCAGGCTCACGCGCAGGATCACATTGTAGGAAGCGCCGGAGGCGACGACGCCCGTGTCGGGAATACCGTTGCCGTTGGTGTCCATCAGCGGCGTCAGCCCGTCGTTCTTATACAGCGTGAAGGTGGTGCCGGCCGGGAAGGTATTGGCACCGATTACGATGTCGAAGCGGTCGGGGCCGTTGCCATCATTCGTCACCACGTTGGTGAAGGAGACGGTCCCGCCCTGGCTCGCGCTCGGAACCGTTGCGCCGACCATCGACACGGCCACGTCGTCGAGCACCGTAAAGCGGACAGCGTTGGACTGCTGGGCCGTCACCACCGAGCCCGAACCGTCGTCGTACTCGTAAGTCGCCGTGTTGATGATGTCGCCCGGGGCTACGCCGGCGTCGATCGTCACCTGGAACGAGACTTGGGCGGACTGGCCTGGGGCCAGCGAAGCGAGTGCGACGGAGACCGTCGTGTTGGCCTCGTAGGTGATGCCCGCGCCAACGGGGTCGTCGGCCGAGCCGGCGGCATCGCCGAGGGCCGTGGCCCCAGTCCCGCTGAAGCGACCGCTGTTGGCCACGTAGGTGACGCCAGCCGGCAGCACGTCGGTGATCTCCAGGTCCGTCGCCGTCAGGTTACCCGAGTTGGCAAAGGTGAAGGTGTAGGTGTAGGGGCCAGAGCCGGCGGCGCCACTGTTGTTGTTGATCGCCTTGGTCAGCGCGATGACGGCGTTTTGCGTCACCGTGGCGGTGCTGGTGATCGACTCGAAGCTGCCTGCGTCGTAAACGCTGGTGGCGGTCAGGCTGACGTTGCCGGAAGTATTGTTGCCCGCGCCGGGGGAGACCTGCGCGATCACGACGAAGCTAAACGTTTCGCCCGGCTTCAAGGCCGGGGTCTGCGTAAGCGGCGTCGTGTTGTCCGGCACGCCGTCTTCGTTCACGTCGGCGTAGATACGGATCTGGGTGAAGTCGAAGTCGTCTCCGCCCACATTGGCCGCGGCCAGCGAGAAGACATCCTGCCCGTTACCCATGTTGGTGACGGAGTGGGGGAAGGCCGCCTGGCCACCGGCGGACGTGCGCCGGGCGGCGCCAGTGCCGAGGTCGAGACCGGCAATCTGCTGAATGGTGGTAACGACGAGGTTCGACGTGACGGTACGCTCGACGTTGTTTTCGTCGAGATAGGTGGCGGTGGCTTGGTTGCCCATCACGCCGCCCGCAGGAGAGGCTGCCTTGAGAACAGGCCCTGCGCTCATCCCAAGGGAAAGCGCCAGGGTAGTTCCCAAAGTACGCCGGAGTGCCGATATACGGCCCTGGGATGCTTGGAACAGGTAGTTCATAAGATTAGAGATGCGTTAGAAGCTAACTGGGGAGGGGACTAGTCCTGCGCGAGTTGCACCTGAGAAGGGTGGCGGGGCAGGAAGACGACTTGTGCGGAAAGGGTGAGGCTTTGGCCGGGCGCGAGGGAGGCCACCGTCCAGCGGACTGCTTTGGTGGCGAGAACGGCTTCGCGATTGGCCGCTTCGGCATTTTCCAGCAGCGGCATCAGCACGTGCGCTTCACCCGAGGCGTCCACGACGCTTACCGTTTCCGGGGCATCGCAGTAGCCGGTGAAGACGCACGACTCGGGCACGGGGATCATGGGCTGGAGGCCCTTGACTTCCGTGGTGCCGCGGTTGGTCACGACGAGCTGGTATTCAATGATCTCGTCGTGATCCAGTTGGTGATCGGCCGACATGGGTTGGACCTCACGTGTGACTGGGTCCACCAAAGCGGCTTGCAGGTTAAGGGAGATGGGAGACTCCGCGCGCAAAGCGGAAGCTCCGAGAATGAGAAGAAAGATGATCCGGAGAAGGATCGTGAAGCGGGTCGTATTCATGAAATGTGATTCGTAAATCTTAGACCTTATATTACGGCTAATTGGGGCTAAAAGCCTATGCGTAGACCCCCGCAAACCACATGCGCTAGCCTACGTAAATCGCCCAGTAGATATTTACGTCATGAATTTCGTAAATGACCTATCAAAGTGAACGTTTGTAAATCACTTTAGGTTTAAAAACTAACACCTGTTAGGCCCTCTAAGATGCAGATATTAAACGATTTGAGATATTGTTATTCTTGCTTTTTGGAAAATTTACAAAGCATTTTGCAAATATATCGAGATCCTTAATAACGTTTTACGCATGGAAAAATTACGTTTTTATTAAACGCCAGTTTAACTTTGGTGACAAACGGTTTAAAATCGGCCTCTTGGGAAATCAGCGACAAAACTAAAGAGACGGTGCTTAAACGTAAAAAACCGCAACCATGCCGGTTGCGGTTATACGGGAGAGGTAAATTCCAGAGCGGAAATAGCCTTGGACTCAGAGCTCGATCAGCTGGTGGCGGATGGCAAAACGGACCAGATCGGTCTGGGAGTGCAGCCCCAGCTTCTTCATCAGGTTGCCACGATGCGTCTCCGCCGTTCGAGGGCTGATACCCAAGTGTTGCGCGATTTCCCCCGCCGAGGCGCCATTGGCCGCCATGTCCAACACCATACGCTCGCGCATCGTCAGCGTATCCATCACGTTACCCTCTTCCTTGGGCGGATGCTCCACCAAGGCCTCGATCGCTTTTTGGGAGAGCGCCTTGCAGAGAAAGCGCTGCCCCTTGGCCACGGTACGAAGCCCATCGAGCAGCTCCTCCCAGGCAGAATCTTTCAGGATGTAGCCTTTCGCGCCCGATTTGAGCGCTTCGAGGACGTAAGAGATATTTGTCTGCATCGTGAGCACCACGATGGCGATCTTGGGGCTGCGCGCCTTGACCTGTCGGATCACCTCCAGACCATTCAGTTTGGGCAGGATGAGATCGAGCAGCAGGATGTCGGGTTGAAACTGATCGCAAAGACGCAATGCCTGAGCGCCATCGTGGGCGGCGGCCACGATTTCATATTCCGAGTTTTTCTGTAGTAGATGAGTTATGCCCTGTTGGACGAGTTGATGGTCTTCAGCGTAGACAATTTTCAGCTTCATGGCGCCCTCCGTGGCGTCAGGATTTCGTTAGAGGCGTAAGGACAGAGTAAAGAGACAATAGAATGACCGAAGGTAACTGAGGACTACCATTTTATAGTGAACAGCCATGAAGAAGATGGCTGCAAGCAAAGTTTTGAGGTATAAACTAAAATAGCACTGCGTTAGTAACCGTTCAAGACAAATGCGAACTGTTTCTCTATAAAGGTTAGCATTACCGTTTGGTAACTTGGTTGACAACCGCGAATCGCCTCTTTTAAACTAAGATTACTTTAGTTTAAATCTGTATAGACACTCGCGTGTATGCTTCTCAACCAGTAGACCGACTGGAGAAGTTAACACCCTGCTGAAAAAGTCCTTTTCCGGGGCAGCGGCATAGATAAGCTGTGGGTATGCGCGGTAAGGTGTCGAGACAGTTGGATGCGGTGGCGTTGATCAACCTGGAGTCGTTGATTCCGGCGAAGCATCCGATCCGC